>JANOMD010000481.1:0-19577 GCA_031420135.1 Rhodoferax sp.
AGATTTCGATTTTTGACCCCAGCTCGACGACCGCGTTGCTGGGCAATTTCAGGAAATCGGCGGCACCGCTGGCATTCAGGTGCATCTGCGCGAACAGCTTCTCGCGCCATTGCGCCATGCCGCTGCCGATGGTCGGGATGATGGTGTCGCGCGACAGAAAGTAACTGGTGGTCATTTCGTCCAGCTCACAGCCGCGTTGGGTGATGGCCTGCAGTGCCTTGGGCAAATCCGGGTTGTTCTTGAAACCGTAATTGACAATCACCTGCCAGCAGTCGTGGCCCAGCGATTCGATCTCGATGCGCTTGTCCAGGCCAATCCAGGGCACCTCGTGGTTGCGCACGGTGACAAACAGGTTGTGCTCGTGCAGCACCTTGTTGTGCTTGAGGTTATGCAGCAGCGCATTGGGCACCGTGCCGGGCTCAGCGGTAAGGAATACGGCGGTGCCGTCCACCCTTGCGGGCGGGCTGACAAACACCGCGTCGATAAAACTGTTGAGGTCAAGGGAGTCTGCGCGCAGCTTGTCATTGAGCAGACGCCTGCCGTCTTTCCAGGTGATCATGAGTGTGAAGATAGCCCCGCCGATGACCAGCGGAAACCAGCCGCCTTCAAGCAGCTTGAGCAGGTTGGAGCCCCAAAACGCCAAGTCCACCACGAAGAAGAAGCCGGTGGCCGCAAGACACAGCCACAGTGGGTACTTCCAACTGTAGCGAATCACGAAAAAGGTGAGGATGGTGGTGATCAGCATGTCCGTCGTGACCGCAATACCGTAGGCCGCTGCCAGGTTGCTGGACGAGCGGAACATCACCACCGCCAGCACAATCGCCACAAACAGGCTCCAGTTCACAAACGGCATGTAAATTTGCCCGGTGTCACGCACACTGGTGTGCTGGATGTTCAGGCGCGGCAGGTAGCCAAGCTGAATGACCTGCTTGGTGACGCTGAACGCGCCCGTGATGAGGGCTTGCGATGCGATCACTGCCGCCATGGTGGCCAGGATAATCAGCGGAATCAGCGCCCAATCGGGTGCCATCATGTAAAACGGGTTTTTGACAGCGGCCGGGTTCTGCAACAGCAAAGCGCCCTGGCCAAAATAGTTCAACGTCAACGCGGGCATGACCACGCTGAACCAGGCGACACGGATCGGCTTTTTGCCAAAGTGCCCCAGATCGGCGTAGAGCGCTTCAGCGCCTGTCACGCACAGCACGATGGCCCCCAACAGGATGAAGGTTGTGCCAGGGTTGTTCCACATGAAGGTCACTGCATAAACCGGGCTCAGCGCCTTCAGGATCGCCGGGTGGGTTGCAATTTGCGCAACACCCAGAGCCGCGATAACCACGAACCAGAGCAGGGTGATGGGGCCAAAAAACTTGCCAATCCCTGCCGTGCCGCGCTTTTGCACCAGAAACAGGAAAAACAGGACAACCAGAGTCAGCGGCACGATGTATTTGTGAAACCGGGGCGAGATCACTTCAAGCCCCTCCATCGCGCCCAGCACCGAGATCGCCGGGGTGATGATGCCATCGCCATAAAACAGGCAGGTGCCGAAGATGCCGACGATCAGCAACACGCTGCGCAGTTGCGGTTTGTCTTGCACCGCCTGGGAGGCCAGCGCCAGCATCGCCACCAGGCCGCCCTCGCCATTGTTGTCGGCGCGAAGCACCAGAACAACGTACTTGATCGAGACGATCACCGTCAGCGTCCAGAAGAAGATCGACATGATGCCCAAAACGTTGTCAGGCGTGAACGCAACGTGGCCGGAGCCAAACACCTCTTTGACGGCGTACAGCACGCTGGTGCCAATGTCGCCATAAACCACGCCGATGGCGCTTAACGTAAGCGCGGTGAGAGACGATTTGGATGCTGACACAATTTCACCCGTCTTGAGGCAGGACGAGGTTCCGTTCCGGATGGGAAGCGTATTTTGCGCCCGCGCAGGCGCAGAAGTTGCCGGGCAACCGCTGAATTTTGCTGGAACTGCTATTTTGTTGCACTGCAACAACTTAGTTGAGAACCAATGCCTCACCGCATCAGGCGTAAACCTCGGCGTTGGGGTCGGTCGCTTCCAGCTCATAGCTGGCAGCCACCATGGCCAGGCGGGCAATGACGCCGTACATGTAGAAGCGGTTGGGCGCGCTGGCGCCCGGTTTGATGCCCGGTTGAGGTAAGTGCGTACTCTCTGCAAACGCCAGTGGCACGAAGCGGGAACCCGGCGCGTTGAGGCTTTCGTCGATACCGCGCTCGGCATGGATGCGATAAAACCCGCCAACTACATAGCGGTCCATCATGTAGACGACCGGCTCGGCCACCGCATCGTTCATGCGTTCGTTGGTCAACACGCCTTCCTGAATGATGAGATTGCCGCGCTGAAGGGCGAGCGAGCGGCCGGGTTCGCCACTCTTCGCAGCGATGGCAGGCTTGCCCGCTTGGGTGGCCGCGGGGGCAAACACGTCCAGGTCTTTGACATCACGCACCGTCATGATGCCCATGCCGTCGTTGCTGCTGTTGTCGGGCTTGACCACGACAAATGGCTTTTCGTGAATGCCGTATTCCTTGTACTTTTTGCGGATTTTTCCAAGCAGGGCATCGGCATTGGTGCGCAGGCAATCAATGCCCTCGGCCTCGGTCAGGTCCACCTCGCCGCATTTTTCAAACATCGGGTTGATCAGCCAGGGGTCCACCCCGATCAGCTTGCCAAAGCGCTTGGCGACTTCTTCATAGATCTTGAAATGCGTGCTTTTGCGCCGCACCGACCAACCCGCGTGCAGCGGTGGCAAAAGGTACTGTTCGTGAATGTCTTCCAGGATGCCGGGTGCGCCCGCTCTCAGGTCGTTGTTAAGCAGGATGGTGCACGGGTCAAAGTCTTTCAGGCCGAGCCGACCGCGGCCACCGCTTTTTTTGCGCACCACCGGCTCCAGCGTCACGCTTTCGCCGTGGGGCAGCTCGATGACGGTGGCTTTTTTGATTTCAGGGTCGATTGAACCGACCCGCACGTTCATGCCGGCCATGTGAAAAATGCGCCGCAGTTGCGCCACATTGCTCAGGTAAAAGCTGCTGCGTGCAGCGTTTTGCGGAATCAGCAACAGGTTGCGGGCTTCCGGGCAGATCTTCTCGATGGCTGCCATCGCCGCCTGCACCGCCAGCGGCAGCATCGCAGGCGTGAGGTTGTGCCAGCCAGCGGGAAACAGGTTGGTATCGACCGGTGCCAGCTTGAAGCCCGCATTGCGGATATCGACCGCGCTGTAAAACGGCGGGGTGTGCTCCATCCATTCCAGCCGGAACCAGCGCTCGATGGCGGGCATCGAGTCCAGCACGCGCTGCTCCAGTTCGTTGATCGGGCCGGTCAATGCGGTGACGAGGTGAGGAACCATTGTTTGTGCTTTTATTCTCGGCGGGTCAGTCCGGGATGGGACAGCGCCATTTTAAGAGTTGCGGGCGATGGCCGGGGTTTCAATCGACGCCGCACGGCCCGGTTTGCCACTTTTTAATTGCCGAATATGCCTAAATTGGGCATATTCAGAGCTTCGAACCGTGTTTTTGACCAAAATATCGATAAAATTTACCTATAGCTCTCGTATTATATAGATAGTTTGCTAGTTTAAATATAGCATCACGCTGACTCGAACCGGCAGTGGCTGACCCTGCAGTGGTTCAAGTGCGCAATTCACCATTGCCCAGCACCACGTATTTCAGCGACGTCAGCCCTTCAAGCCCGACCGGGCCACGGGCGTGAAACTTGTCGGTGCTGATGCCGATCTCTGCGCCCAGCCCGAACTCGAATCCGTCAGCAAAGCGGGTGCTGGTGTTCACCATCACGCTGGCGGAATCGACCTCGCGCAGGAACGCCTGGGCGTGCATGTGGTCGCGCGTGATGATCGCGTCGGTGTGGTGCGAGGAATACTGGTTGATGTGCCAGATCGCCTCGTCCACGCCTTCAATCACCTTGATGCTGATGATGGGCGCCAGGTACTCTTCGTACCAGTCCTGGTCGGTGGCGGGGCGCAAATTGGCGTTTTCGAAGCCGTGCAGAATCACCATGGCCTCCGGGTCGCAACGCATTTCCACGCCTTTGGCGGCGTAAATGGCGGCGATTCTGGGCAGGAAATCCGCCGCCACGCTGCGCGCCACCAGCAGGCCTTCAATCGCATTGCAGGGGCTGTATTTGTTGGTTTTGGCATTGTCGGCAACACTCACCGCCATTTCAATGTCGCATGGGTCATCGACATAGACATGGCAGTTGCCATCCAGGTGCTTGATCACCGGCACCTTGGCGTCCTTGCTGATGCGCTCGATCAGCCCCTTGCCACCGCGCGGGATGATCACGTCCACATACTGCGGCATGGCGATCAGGTGGCCGACGATGGACCGGTCCGTGACCTGCACCAGCTGCACTGCGTCGGTCGGCAGGCCACTGCCCTGCAGCGCCAGTTGCACCAGCACGGCCAGTGCGCGGTTTGACTCAATTGCCTCGGAGCCGCCACGCAAAATGCAGGCGTTGCCGCTTTTGATCGACAGGCTGGCGGCTTCAATCGTGACATTCGGGCGGCTCTCGAAGATCATGCCAAACACGCCAATCGGCACCCGCATTTGCCCGACACGAATGCCGCTGGGCTGTTGTTTCATGCCAATCACCTCGCCAATCAGGTCGGGCATGGCCGCCAGCTGTTCGCAGCCTTGCGCGCAGGTTTCGATGATGGCGGCGCTGAGCTTGAGGCGGTCCACCATCGGATCGGGCAGCCCGGCCGCCGTGGCGCGGTCAATGTCCTTGGCGTTTTCACCCTGCAACGCCGCGACGTTGGCGCGCAACAGGCCGGCCAGCGTTCTCAATGCGGCGTTTTTGGTGGCGGTGGATGCTTTGGCCATCAAGGCCGACGCCGTTTTAGCCTGCGCGCCGAGGTTTTGCGAGTACTCCTCAAAAGTGATCGCGACCGGACCACCGTCCGACTCGGTGACACGGCCCGAAGGCCACGCTGCATGGGACGGCGCTATCGACAACGTGAGTGCAGCAGACGACGGGTTGGCTTTCATGCCCGTATTCTGTCACGCGCGCAGGCTGGCGGCAGCGGTCTGACGAAACCTGTCAGTTCGCGAGTCGCTTGAAGGCAACCGACTCGATGCGCGCATGGGTGGTGACCACACCTTTGGAACGAAACAGCCACTCGCTGCTGAGCACGCGCAGGGTTGCCGGATCAAGCCAGGTGCGAAGCTCGTTGGACGTCAGGTAGGTGCTGGAGCGGGCCTCACCGTGGCACAGCTTATTTATGATATTCTAGTCATTATGACCATTTTTCTGAAGAAACCAATGGCTAAACTAGCCAAAACGAGTACGTCAAAAATCCGCAAAGGTCACTGGGTGCTCCAGGATGCCAAGGCGAGATTCAGCGAACTGGTGCGCCTGGTGCGCAGCGAAGGGCCTCAGCACGTTACGGTTCATGGCCGCGATGAAGTGGTCGTCATTGCCGTTGAAGAATTCCGGCGGCTCAAAGGCTCGTCCACGGGTCAGGCCCTGATCAATTCCTTGCAGGCATCGCCGCACCGCCACATTGAGATTGCACCAGCGCGCGTGCCAATGCCCGTGCGGGAAGTCAGCCTGTGACAGGCTGGCTGCTGGACACCAACATTCTGTCCGAGCTAAGGCGACCACGGCCCGAGCCGAAGGTCGTGACGTTCATTGCAGCCCAGCCGCTTGACTTGATGTTTGTCAGCGCCGTGACGCTGGCTGAAATTCGTTTTGGCATCGAGTTGGTTGCCGATGCCAATCGCCGTTCTGAGCTTCAGGAATGGCTGACTCACAAGGTGCGGCCCATGTTCGACCGGCGCATTCTCCCGGTGACCGAAGACATCATGTTCAAGTGGCGGCTATTGGTGGAAGATGGTCGCAAGGCAGGCCATACGTTTTCGCAGCCTGACCTCATCATTGCTGCAACGGGCTTGCACCACGGGCTGACAGTGGTCACACGGGACACCGGCGACTACGAGAAGGCCCGGGTTTCGTTGTTGAATCCGTGGGATTGAGAATGCTGAATAGGAAACAATCCACCAGTGAACCGAACAAGCGCGGTCTCACTCCGAAGTGACGCAGGCTGGCATTCCGGATGACGTGTTGCCGGATGGACGTGAGGCGCATCGTCGCATTTGCACTGAGCCCCACTTATTCCATTTCTAAATCAATCGTGAAGGTTGTTGCACCTCCTAGCCGATGCTTGCGCACTGTCTTCGTCGGTGCGCCTAGTTCACGAATGATTTAGAAATGGAATTAGCCAACTCCGCCAAGACGCGCCAGCAAGTCCAACCGCTTAAATTGACTTATTCAAAGGCATAGCGTTTTTTTCCAGCACATGCCGTTGCTGCACTCGCGCCGCACACGCCCCACACAACATCATCGCCAGCCGTTGCAAGGCCTGCCAGGGGTTGGCGGGCCAATCGGGTTGTTTAAGGCCTTTGACGATGCCATCGGCCTGATGCGCTGACTGCAGCATCTGGGACAGCGCGGAATCCGTCAGGCGCGGCAGCACGCGCTCAAACAGCCGCTCTTTGGCGCCCCATACGCGTTGCTCCCGCAGCGCCATCGGCAACGGGATGCCCCGGCCCATCGCGTCCTTGACCCGCTTGAGGGCGCGGATGTCCTCGCTCAAGGCCCAATGCACCAGCACCTCGGCCTCGCCTTCGGCCTGCAGGCCGTCCAGCATGCGCTGCACGCGCAGCCGCTGGCCCCCCAGCACTGCTTCGGAAAGTTTGAACACGTCATAACGCGCCACATTGAACACCGCGTTCTCAACCTGCTCAAAGCTCAGTTCCCCGGCCGGATGCAGCAGCGCAAGCTTCTGGATTTCCTGGTGCGCCGCGAGCAGATTGCCTTCGACCCGGTCGGCAAAAAACTGCAAGGTGTGCTGGCCTGCTTCGCCCGGCGCGACGCGCTGGCCCTGCTGGCCCAGCCGCTGCGCAATCCACTGCGGCAGCACCCCGCGCTCCACCGGCTCGACCTGCAGGGTGATGCCCATCGACTCCAGCGCACCAAACCAGGCGCCGGTTTTGGCCATTTTGTCCAGCTTGGGCAACATCACCATCGTCAGCGTGCTGTCGTTGCCCTGGGCCGCTGCGGCCAGTTGCTGAATCGCCAGGCTGCCGTCTTTGCCGGGCTTGCCGGACGGAATTCGCAGCTCCAGAATCTGCTTGTCGGCAAACAGGCTCATCGACCCGCCCGCCGCCAGCACTTCGCTCCAGTCAAAATGCGCGCCAGAGACGGTGTGGGACGTGCGTTCGCTATAGCCCTGCGTGCGCGCCACCGCGCGGATGGCATCTGCCGCTTCCTGAATCAGCAGCGGCTCATCGCCGTGCAGCGTGTACAGGCTTCGCAGGCCTTTTTGCAGGTGCGCCTGAAGCTGGCTGGCGGCGATCTGCATGGCGCTCAGGTGATGGACTTGACGGCGGCGAGGCGACGCAACAATTGCTGGACGATGTCCGTCTGCATATTGCGGTACAGCAGCGCTTCCTCGACCTCTTTGGCCAGTACCGCAGACTCATTGAAGCTGATGTCGCGCTGCTGCAGGATTTCGGTGTCTTCAATGACTTCTTTGCCGCTGGCGTTGCTCAGCCGGAACTTCACGCGGATGCGCAGTTGCAATTCGCGCACCTGACCTGCTGCGTTGACGCCGGCGACTGACCGTTCACGCAGTTCCTGCAAGATCTCAAGCGTCACCTGCGCGGCAGGGGGCGCCGTTGTGGCTGGTCCGCCGCTGTCCGCGCTCCGCGGATTCACCGCGGTCACCCCACTCACCCCGCCATCACGTAGGCGGGTGCCCAAGGCGGCTCGCAGTTCGACCGCGACCGCGCCGTTCTGGCTGGCCGTGACGGCAATCGTGTCAAACGCATAGGTCGCCGCGCCGCGCAATTTGAAGCCGCAGGCCTGCAACAGGCCACCGCCAAGCGCGACACCACCCCATAACACCCTGCGACGGTTCATGGCAAGTACCCCGCGCTACAGCCAGGGCTATAGCACCACATTGACGAGGCGCCCCGGCACCACAATCACGCGTTTGATGGCACCGCTTTCGGCCTGCTTTTGCACCAGTTCGTGGGCGACGGCCATGCGTTCAATGGTTTCTTTGGAGGCATCGGCTGCCACCACAATTGCGCCACGCAGCTTGCCATTGATTTGAAGCATGAGTTCGATCTGGTCCTGCTTGAGCGCCTGCTCGTCCACCAGCGGCCAGGGGGCGTCAAGGATCAAACCGTGAATCTTGCTGTAACCCATGGCCTCCCAAAGGCTGTGGGCAATGTGCGGCGTTGCCGGGTAAAGGCAGCGCAGCAGAATGCCAAAGCACTCGGCCAGCGCGACCGTCAGGCCCTCGGCGTCAGGTGCAGCCGACGCTGAGGGCCTGACGACCGCGCTGGCCGGCGCAACCCCTTCCAGCGCGTTGATCATTTTCATCGCGCCTGACACCACCGTGTTGTATTGCATGCGCTGGTAGTCGTAGTCCACCTGCTTGAGCACGGTGTGGATCTCAAAACGCAGCGCACGGGCGGTTTTGCCAAGCTTGACACCACTCGGGCTTGTGGCTCGGGCCAGGTCGCTGCCATTGGCAATCGAGGCGGCAGCCAGCAGCTTGCTGCCGAAGTTCCAGACCCGGCGCAAGAAGCGGTACGAACCCTCGACCGCCGCATCGTTCCACTCCAGCGTGGCTTCTGGCGGCGCAGTGAACATGGTGTACAGCCGCGCGGTATCAGCGCCGTATTTCTCGATCAGGTCCTGCGGGTCAACGCCGTTGTTTTTGCTCTTGCTCATGGTGCCCACACCCTCATAGGTGATCAGCGTGCCGGCCGGCAGGTCGCCGTGGGCGGCCTTCAGCCTGGCGCCGGTGACTTTGCCCGTGGCGTCGTGCGTGTCTTCCACGTCCTGTGGCCAGAAATACTCGACACCGCCTTTGTCGCCCTTGCGCGAATAAATGTGGTTCAGCACCATGCCCTGGGTGAGCAGCTTGGTGAACGGCTCGTCAATGGTCACCAGGTCAAGATCGCGCATCACCTTGGTCCAGAAGCGCGCGTACAGCAAATGCAGGATGGCGTGCTCAATGCCGCCAATGTACTGGTCCATGCCGCTGCCGCCGGTCGCACGGTTTGCGTCCTGCATCCAGTAGCTGGTGCCCTCGGCCACCATCTTCTGGTCATTTTTGGGATCGCAATAGCGCATGAAATACCAGGACGAATCGACAAAGGTGTCCATGGTGTCGGTCTCGCGCCGCGCAGGCACGCCGCAGACCGGACAGACCACGCCCTTGTGAAAGCCTTCGTGCGTGTTCAGCGGGTTGCCGGAGCCGTCCGGCACGCAATCCAGCGGCAGCACCACCGGCAGGTCTTTTTCGGGCACCGGCACGGCACCATGCTGCGGGCAGTGAATCATCGGGATCGGCGTGCCCCAGTAGCGCTGGCGGCTCACGCCCCAGTCGCGCAGGCGCCAGGTGGTTTTTTTCTCGCCCAGGCCACGCAGCTGCAGCTCGTGGCTGACCGCGTTGACGGCATCCTGATAAGCCATGCCGCTGTAGTTGCCCGAGTTGATCGTGATGCCGCGCTGTTTGTCGGCATACCAGTCGTGCCACTGGTTGTAATCGTAGTGCTCGCCGTCCACCAGAATGACCTGCAGGATCAACAGCCGGTATTTTTTGGCGAATGCAAAGTCGCGCTCGTCGTGTGCTGGCACGCCCATCACGGCTCCGTCGCCATAGCCCATCAGCACGTAATTGCAGACCCAGATTTCGATCTGGTGGCCATTGGTCGGGTGCGTCACAAACAGGCCGGTTGCCACGCCTTCCTTTTCGCGCGTCGCAAGCTCGGCCTCGGAGGTGCCGCCGGATCTGAGCGCCGCGATCTTCGGTGCCAGCTTAGGTGCCAGCTCGGCCGCGCGCGTGGCCAGCGGATGCTCGGGCGCGACCGCCACAAAGGTGACGCCCTTGATGGTGTCGGCGCGGGTGGTGAAGACATACATCTTGCCGTCCTGCACCAACTTGCCCGCTGCATCGCGAATCGTGTGCGGGAACGCAAAGCGCACGCCTTCAGAGCGGCCAATCCAGTTTTCCTGCATCAGCTTGACGCGCTCCGGCCAGCCCGGCAGGCCATGCTGCACATTGCCCAGCAGTTCCTGGGCGTAGTCGGTGATCTTGAGGTAGTAACCTGGGATTTCCCGCTTTTCAACCACGGCGCCGGTGCGCCAGCCCTTGCCGTCGATCACCTGCTCGTTGGCCAGCACAGTCTGGTCCACCGGGTCCCAGTTGACGACCTGGGTTTTGCGGTAGGCAATGCCTTTTTCAAGCATTTTCAAAAACAGCCACTGGTTCCATTTGTAGTAGCTCGGGTCACAGGTGGCAACCTCGCGGCTCCAGTCGATGGCCAGGCCCATGGCCTGCATCTGCTGCTTCATGTAGGCGATGTTGTCGTGCGTCCATTGGGCCGGCGGCACGCCGTTTTTCATGGCGGCGTTTTCAGCGGGCAGCCCGAAAGCGTCCCAGCCCATCGGCATCAGGACATTGAAACCCTTCATGCGCAGCTGGCGCGCCAGCATGTCGTTGATGGTGTAGTTGCGCACGTGGCCCATGTGCAGCTTGCCGCTTGGGTAGGGCAGCATGGAGCAGGCGTAGTACTTTTTCTTGGCCTGGCCATTGGCGTCCACGGCACCCTCAGTCACTCGGTAAGCGTCGGTGGCGGTCCATTGGGCCTGCGCATGGCGTTCAACGCCCAGATGATCGTATTTTTCTTGCATGGTCAAATTGTAGGTGGCAGGCGTCAGGTGGTGCGGGACCGGGCTGGCCGGCCGGACATCGCATCAATGCCGCCATTTTGCGCCGACTGGCGGGCCAGTGTTCGGATCAAATACTATGTTTTATATAGCAAACTATCTATATAATACGTAAGCTAGAAGCCAATTTGAGCCGTTTTTCGGCATTTTTCACGGTTTTAAGGTGTAAAAATTAACCTGGAAGTTAATTTTTGGCAGTCTGCGATCCCGGTTTCCGGGCTTTGATCTAGGCGAAAGATTACGGTTTCGGCTCGGCCACAAACCCGATGCGGTTCAGCCCGGCCTTTTGCGCCACGCCCATCACTTCGACCACGCGCCCGTAGGGCACGGCGGCATCGGCGCGCAGTTGCAGCTCGGTGTCGGGGTATTGCGAGGCAATCTGGCTCAATTGCCGCGCCAGCTCGGGCGTTGCGATCGGCGTGTCGTTGAGAAAGGCCTGCCCCGATTTGTCCACCACCACCAGCGTGAACCTGGGCGCCTCGTTGGGCCTGGCGGCCTCGGTTTTGGGTAAATCGAGCTTGATGGAGCTGGCCAGCAAGGGCGCAGTGATGATGAAAATCACCACGAGGACGAGCATGACATCGATCAGCGGCGTCATGTTGATGTCGCTCATCGGCGCCGTGCCTTTGTCGCGTTCAAGGCGTCCAAAAGCCATTGCTATGGCACCCCCACGCTGGCCACTGCGTGTGCTGCGCTGCCCCCCGGGGGGGCTAATTTCCCTAGGGGCGGCCCGTCAGGAAATTGCTTATCGTTTCGATGCGCCAACAATTCCCTTAAATCGCGCGCAAAGCCTTCGAGGTCGGCCTCGATACGGCCAATGCTGCGCCCGAGCACGTTGTAAGCCAGCACCGCCGGAATCGCCACGGCCAGCCCGGCTGCGGTCATGATGAGGGATTCACCCACCGGGCCTGAAATCTTGTCGATGGTGATTTGCCCGGCGCTCGAGATGCCAATCAGCGCATGGTAGATGCCCCACACCGTGCCGAGCAGGCCGACAAACGGCGCGGTGGAACCGACCGTCGCCAGCAGGACCTGTCCAAACTGCAGCTTGTGCAGCACCGCGTGCAGGGCATCGCGCAGCACCCGCGTCAACTGCTGCGACCGGTCGCCAGCGGCGGCCAGTGTGCCGGTCAATTCAACCTTGATAGCGGCGATTAACGGGCTGACCAGCCCGGCCCGGTCAAACGCCAATACCTTGGGGCGCGCATCGTCGATGGAGCTGGCCTGCCAAAATGCGGCCGTGCTGCGGGCCACGTCGCCACGGGCACGGTGCAAAAGCCAGGCTTTCCACAAAATCACCACCCAGCTGCTGACCGACATGGCCAACAGCAGCAGCGCCACCAGTTTGGTGACCGCGTCGCCCTGCGTCATCAGGTCGAGCAGGTTCATGTCAAGCCCAGCACATCAAACATGTCATACAGGCCCGGCTTTTGCCCCTGGAGAAATCGCACGGCGCGCAAGGCCCCTTGCGCGTAGGTGGCACGGCTGGAGGACTTGTGGGTAATTTCGATGCGTTCGCCGATGCCAGCAAACAGCACTGTATGTTCGCCCACAATGTCGCCGCCGCGAATGGCCGAAAAACCGATGGCCAGCGGGTCACGCTCGCCGGTGATGCCCGCGCGTGCGAAAACCGCATGGCCCGTCAGGTCCCGCCCCAGCGCCGCAGCCACGACTTCACCCATCTTGAGCGCGGTCCCGGACGGTGCATCCACCTTGTGGCGGTGATGGGTTTCGATGATTTCGATGTCGTAGCCCGTGCTCAAGGCGCGCGCCGCCAGGTCCAGCAGCTTCAACGTGACGTTCACGCCGACACTCATGTTGGGGGCCATCATGATGGCAATGTCCTTTGCCGCTGCGCTGATTTCTGCTTTTTGCGAATCGGTAAAGCCGGTGGTGCCGATCACCGCATTGATGCCCAGTTCACGGCAAATTTTCAAGTGCGCCAGTGTGCCCTCGGGCCGGGTGAAGTCAATCAGGGTTTTGGCAGGCGCCAGCCCGCTGTGCAAATCTGCGGTGATAGTGACGCCCGCGTTGTGGCCCAAAAATGCCGTGGCGTGCTGGCCAATGGCGTTGCTGGACGCGATGTCCAGGGCGCCCGCCAGCTCGCAATCGTCGCTGGCGCGGATCGCTTCAATCAGCATCTGGCCCATTCGCCCGGAGGCGCCTGCAATGGCAATCGGGTGCTTGGACATTTGGGTAAGCTTGATCTTCTGACGTGTTTCAGACTGCAAAGACGGCACGCTTGAACGCTTCAGCGCATTAGCGGATTGCGGGTTCCAGCGGTGGGTACTGGACCGGTTGGGCCGACGCGGCGTTTGGGTCCGCCGGTACAGACGCTTTGACCGCCGGTGCAAATTTGGACAAGGTCTCTTCCGACGCTTCGAGCACCGGCACTTTGCCACTGCGACGGCCCGAATCAAGCGACGCGACGAATTCGGTTTCGGTCGGCAGGCTGTCAGCCTCAAAGCGCTCCAGAATGTCGCCCTTGAAATAAACGCTTACCTTGCGCGCTTGCGGCTCGGCACCTTGGCGCTGGAAAGTAAAAACGTAGTCCCAGCGGTCGGCATGGAACATGCTGGCCAACAGCGGCGTGCCCAGAATTTCGCGCACCTGCAGGCGGTTCATGCCGACCTTGAGCGCGCCAGCCTGCTCTTTGGACACAAAATTGCCCTGCACGATGTCGATCTTGTAGGGCGACACGATGCCAGCCACGCGACCGCTGGCGGCATTGAAACCGCCGCACCCCGCCAGACTGCTGACGAACCCCACCAGCGCCAAACAGCGCCATCCCAAACCGGCAGGGCGGTGATTCAACAGTGAGACAAGTTGCGGCATGGCGTTGATTGGAGTGGTGGCGATATGATCAGGCCATTGTAGCGGCTGGCCTGGTTGACAGAGGGCACCGCCAGAGCGCCTGAAATACCGCCATGGACAATATCGACGAACTCAAAAACACCGGGCTGAAAGCCACTTTGCCGCGGCTGAAAATTCTGGAGATCTTCCAGAAGGGTGCGCAGCGCCACATGACCGCCGAAGACGTGTTTCGCGTGCTCCTGCTGGAGCGCTCAGACGTTGGTCTGGCCACGGTTTACCGGGTTTTGACGCAGTTTGAGCAAGCCGGTATTTTGAGTCGCAGCCATTTTGAAAGTGGAAAGGCGGTGTACGAGCTAAACGAAGGCCAGCACCATGACCACCTGGTGTGTCTGGATTGCGGCCGGGTGGAGGAGTTTTTTGACGCTGAAATCGAGAAGCGCCAGCACAGTGTGGCCACGGCCAAGGGCTTCACCATCGCCGACCATGCCTTGAGCCTGTACGCCCATTGCGTCAAGGTCAATTGCGTTAACCGGCCTGTCGCTTCGCCCCGAGGCCAGAGTCACGGACCGGCCCAGTAATCACGTGCAATTCTGCGGCTAACCGTCGTTTTCCATCGCCTTGCGGTGGCGCTCGACAAAATCATGGTAAGTATCGACACCGCGCAATTGCAAAATGGTGTTGCGTACGGCGGCTTCGACCAGCACCGCGATATTGCGACCGGCCACCACCTGGATGATGGCTTTGCGAACCGGAATGCCCAGCACATCCTGCGTGAGCGGCTCGAAGGGAATGCGCTCGTACTCGCGTTCGAGGGTTTCACGGCGCACCAGGTGCACGATCAACTTCAGCCGCATCTTGCGCCGTACTGCCGTTTCACCAAAAATGGCGCGAATATCCAGCAGGCCAATACCACGCACCTCCAGCAGGTTTTGCAGCAAATCCGGGCAGCGGCCTTCAATTGTGGTTTGGTTGATGCGAAACAGATCGACCGAATCGTCCGCCACCAGGCCATTGCCGCGCGAAATCAATTCAAGTCCCAGTTCGCTTTTACCCATGCCGGACTCGCCCGTGATCAGCACACCCAGACCCAAAATGTCCATGAAGACGCCGTGCATGGACGCGCGGTCCGCAAAATGGCGCGACAAATAGGCGCGCAGGACGTCAATGACAAAGGCCGACGACTCGTGCGTTGAAAACAGCGGAATCTGGGCCCGCTCGCACATCGACAACAGGGCGTCCGGGGCGGCCTGGCCGTCGGCCACCACCAGCACGGGTGGCTCCAGCGTCACGATGCGGGAAATGCGCCGCGCGCAGTCCTCGGGCGTGGCGTTGGTGAGGTAGGAGATTTCACGTGGGCCGATGATCTGCATCCGGTACGGGTGGATGTAGTTCAGGTAGCCAACCAGGTCTGCGCCTGAGCGCGCCGCGCGCACCGCGACTTCGTCAAATTTGCGCTCGGATGCGCCCAAACCTGCGAGCCATTCCCACTTCAATCGCCCGCGAAATTCCTCAAACAGGACATCGGCGCTGACAACGGTGGGCTTCAATGGCGCGGCCCTTGGTCAAGCTTTGTCAAACTGACTCCAGCCGCGTCAGGCGACTTGTGCTGACTGCCAACCTGCGATCAGACCGTGCAGGTCTTCAGCGCTGGCGCTGCTGCAAAGCTTGCCCCGCAACTCCGCGTCACTCAGCAATTCGGCAATTTCAGACAGGATTTCAAGGTGTTTCTGAGTGGCTGCTTCCGGCACCAGCAGGAAAATCAGCAGGTTGACGGGTGTTTCGTCTGGCGCATCAAAGCCGATGGGTTGTGCCAGCAGCAACACGGCCGCCATCGGTGCCTTGAGGCCCTTGATGCGGCCATGCGGAATCGCAACACCATGGCCCAAGCCGGTGGAGCCAAGACGTTCACGCGAGAACAGGCTGTCGGTCACCAGTGCCCGGCCCAAGCCATGCAAGTTTTCAAACAACAGGCCAGCTTCTTCGAAAGCGCGCTTTTTGCTGCTGGCATCAACGCCCACAAGCACATGCGGCGCTGGAAGAATACTGGCGAGTCGGTTCATGATGGGTTTTAGATTATGCCCATAAAAAAGCCGCTCAATCGCTTGAGCGGCATTCGGTGACCCTTTGGGGTGTGTTTTAGAGAGGCAGGTCAAGTTTTACATGGTTTGGCGTCGCTTGGGCGCGCCACGGGCCTCACATCAGGCGCTTGGTTGCGGCATGGTGGTGGTCTTGCAGGCGGTCCTTATGGCGAACCACCTGGCGGTCAAGTTTGTCGACGAGTTCGTCAACAGCGGCGTACAGGTCGGCGTGGGAGCTTTCGGCAAACATGTCACTGCCTTTGACATGGATATTGCACTCGGCACGCTGCCGTCGCTCTTTTTCCTTTTGATTTTCAACGGTGAGAAGAACTTTGACATCAACCACCTGGTCAAAGTGGCGGGTTATTCGATCAAGCTTAGTCGTGACGTAATTTCTGAGAGCCGGGGTAACTTCGAGATGGTGACCGCTGATCGTCAAGTTCATAAATAGCCTCCAATTGCACGGGTTGAAAAAACGGATTGCAAAACGTTGCTTGCAGTTTCACTATGCGCCCGATACTGTGCAATTGCAATCCCTTTTTTGCGATGAATTGTGAAGGCGCAATGAAAAAATCACGAATCTGCGACCCTGATCGCCTGATTAACGCGCTTTGGCGGCGCAACCGGGGCAGGCACTGTTGAAAAATGCAGGTCAAGCATGTGGTGAACTGGGTGCCAGCCAACGTGAGCAGGAGCCACTGCTCGTGCAGTGTTGTGTTGTGTTGTTGATCCATTGTCCAGTGAGGTATTGAAGGGAAGGCTTGCGATTCACTCCGACATCGCAGCACAATTGCTTACATGAGCCTGGACACCATCATCACCTCCGGATTGAGCCACTACACCCGACCGACAGCGGCGCTGGTGCTCATGGGCGGCGGCGCGCGCACGGCCTACCAGGTCGGCGTGCTGCGGGCGATTGCCTCAATGCTCAAGCTGCACCCGGAGATGCCCAAGGCGTTTCCGTTCCAGCTGCTGATCGGCACCTCAGCCGGGGCCATCAATTCAACCTGCCTGGCGGCATGGGCGACCCAGGGCCTGGGCGCGTTTGAGCAACTGGCCACCTTCTGGAACGAGCTGCGCTCCAGTGACGTTTACCGCCTGAATATTTCGCCGTGGGTGCGTTTCAACCGATTGGCTGTGGCCTGGAGCCTGGCGCGGCACGCCCGCGCCAATGGCGCCATCCTTGACAACCTGCCGCTGGTGGACACGCTGCACCGGGGCATCTCGCTGGATGGCATCGACGAAGCCCTGCGCACCCATGTGCTCACCGCAGTCGCGGTCACCGGGTCAAGCTACTCCAGCGGCGTGCATTGGACGTTTTGCCAAGCCGCCAAAGGCGCGCCGTTTCGCCCCTGGGCGCGCCCCGGCAGGCGCGCCGAGTTCACCACCATCACCATCGAGCATTTGATGGCCTCCAGCGCGATCCCGTTTCTGTTCCCGGCGACGGCCTTGTGGGTGGATGGCCAGCGCGAGTTTTTTGGCGATGGCTCGATGCGCCAGATCACCCCGCTGTCGCCCGCGATGCAACTGGGGGCACGCAAGATTCTGGTGGTGGGCGTGGGCCAGCCCGAGCAGCCAGTGGCAGGTTCGGCACAAAAGTCGGCTGCGGCTTTGCGTGGCACCACGCTGGGCAGCATTTTTGCCCACACCATGGCCAGCGTGTTTCACGACACACTGCATGCCGACGTCGATCAGACGCGGCGCGTCACCAACACGCTGAACCAGATGCCGCGTGAGGCCGCCAGCACGCTGCCCTACCGGTCGGTGGATGTGCTGGCCATTGCGCCGACCCAATCGCTGGATGACTTGGCGCTGAAACACATCAAGGAACTGCCCACCGCGACTCGCCACGCCTTGAGCGGGCTCGGCATCCTGAAAGGCGGTGGCGGCGTGCTGGCCAGCTACCTGCTGTTTGAGCCCGGATTCGTTCAGACCCTGATCGCCATCGGAGAGAGCGACGCCTATGCGCGCAAGGCTGAAGTGATGGAATTCTTTGCCCGGCCCTGAGACGGTTGATCGAACTATTGAATACTACAGAACTTGAGGCAAAACCGGGTTCTGACCGGATTTGTCGATAAAATTGGCCTATAGCTCGCGTTTTGTATAGATAGTTTGCTATTATTATATCTATTCTGCAAATTGTCAGTTTGAGTTTAATCGGCTGCACCACCGCACACATTCCGTCGTCATGGTGCCCTGACTGGCAGCCCGCCACCCCGCTCCAGGGTTGCAGGTTGATAACCTGGTGGCCAATCAAAGCGAGAGCCGACGGCGCAGCCGGTGCGATAATTCGGTCACCATCACAACTGGAGAGCCCTCCTTGGAAACCTGCCCGAGTCGATAGGCGCTCAAATTAATTGGGGTCAGATTCCAATTGTTTGACCGCCGTCGAGTTTTATAACCCGTCGGTTCCAGGCATGTAATTGGAATCTGACCCCAATTCAATGGAGAGCGCGCGTGCTCAACATCTTTACCCTTGCCAACGGGCGGCTGTTCCAGGAAGAAATTGAATCCCTGGAAGAGCTGTCAAAATTCCAGCCCATCTGGGTGGATCTCGAATCGCCCACGCTGGAAGAAAAGCGCTGGGTCAAGCAGTATTACGGCCTGTCCATTCCGGAAGATGCGATGGACGAGGACATTGAAGAGTCTGCCCGCTTTTACGAAGAAGACAACGGCGAGCTGCACATTCGCAGCGACTTCCTGATCGCCGATGAGACCGATCCACGCACCGTTCGGGTTGCCTTTATCTTGAATCAGCACAACGCAGAGCTCAAAAGCCGGGGCGTGCTGTTCTCCATCCACGATGAAGACGTGCCGGTGTTTCGCCTTCTGCGCATGCGGGCACGGCGCGCACCGGGGCTGATTGAAGATGCCAAAGAAGTGCTGCTCAAGCTGTTTGATGCCGATGCCGAGTATTCCGCCGACACACTGGAGGGCATCTACGTCGAGCTTGAAAAAGTCAGCGCCAAAGTGCTGTCGGGCGATGTGACCGATCAACTGGCCGCCGAAGTGCTGGCCGCCATCGCCCAACACGAAGACTTGAACGGCCGCATCCGGCGCAACATGATGGACACCCGGCGCGCGCTGTCGTTCATGATGCGCAGCAAGATGCTCAGCGGCGACCAGTTTGAAGATGCGCGGCAGATTCTGCGCGACATTGATTCGCTTGATTCCCACACCGCATTCCTTTTTGACAAGATCAACTTCCTGATGGATGCGACGGTCGGTTTCATCAACATCAACCAGAACAAGATCATCAAGATTTTTTCAGTGGCCAGTGTGGCCTTGCTGCCGCCCACCTTGATTGCCAGTGTTTACGGCATGAATTTCCAGTTCATGCCGGAACTCTCAAAAAGCTGGGGCTACCCCTATGCCTTGATGCTGATGCTGGCCAGCGCGCTGGTACCGATGTGGTACTTTCGCAAACGCGGGTGGCTGAAGTAAACGCTTGAAGTGGCGCTCGAAATGAGGGCCGACTGCTGCGAGAGCCACCTGCGGCAGTCCCGAGCAGATTCAGCGCTTACTCAATTGCCTTGCCCATGTCTTCGACCACTTTTTTCGCATCGCCGAACACCATCATGGTCTTGTCCATGTAAAACAGTTCATTGTCCAAGCCCGCGTATCCGGCTGCCATACTGCGTTTGTTAACGATGATGGTCTTGGCTTTGTAAGCCTCCAGAATCGGCATGCCGTAAATGGCGCTGCCCTTCACGTGCGCGGCCGGGTTGACCACGTCGTTGGCACCCAGAATGATGGCCACATCGACCTGGCCAAATTCGCCATTGATGTCTTCCATCTCGAATACCTGGTCGTAGGGCACTTCGGCCTCAGCCAGCAGGACATTCATGTGGCCTGGCATGCGCCCGGCCACGGGGTGGATGGCGTATTTAACCTTGATG
>JANOMD010000482.1:0-5376 GCA_031420135.1 Rhodoferax sp.
CTTCGCTGAGCACGGTGCCTTCGTGATCGCAAGCACGCAATCACTCATCGACGCGCAAGCCCCGGCTGGCGTTGTAGCGGCAGCGGGCCGAATCGATGTGCTGGTCGCCAACCTGGCTGTGCCAGCCCCTTCGACGCTGGCGTCCGAGGTGTCCGAGGCCGAGTGGCATGACACTTTTGCAGCGCTTGTGCATCCCCTGCCCAGGCTGGTGCGCGCCGCCCTGCCCCAGATGATCGAGCGTGGCGGCGGGAAAATCCTGGTGATGGGTAGCGCGTCGGCCCTGCGCGGGATGAAGCGTGCCTCCACCTACAGCGCAGCCCGAGGGGCTCAACTGGCCTATGTGCAATCAGTCGGCGTTGAAGTGGCCATCCACAATATTCAGGTCAACGCGATTGCCCAGAACTTCGTCGAGAACCCGACCTACTTCCCACCTGAGGTCCAGGCCAACCCGCGATTCCAGGAACGATTGAAGCGTGAAGTGCCGCTGGGTCGCCTGGTCGGCGCGCGGGAAGATGCGCAGTTCGCAGCCTACCTGTGCAGCGAGCCGGCCAACTGCTTCGTCGGCCAGGTATTCCCGGTCTGTGGGGGCTGGGTGGCGCGCTAGTGGAGTGCAGTGGGGTGCCAGTGCGTTGAAGTGACTGTAGTCATAAAATATTAACCTTTAGGTTAATTTTAAGCCCCCAGGTCGCAGAAATGATCAAAAAATCGGTCATTTAGACCTCCAGCTCTCTTATTATATATATAGTTTGCTATTTATTAAATAGCAATTCAAATTGATTGCGCATTCGACAACGGTCTGACCCAACCGTTGGAATATGATATTGAAAGACCTGACCCCTAGTTTTGACCCTGACCCCTAGTTTTGACCCCTAGTTTCGTGACCCCTAGTTTCGACGGAAAAGCCGCCACAGACGCCAGCGCAGGCACCACGCGCCAGCCGACCCAGGCATGCAGCAACACAGAAATCAGGGACAGCGGCGCAATGGCCATAGAAGGCAGTCAGAGGGGAACAGGCTTCCTAGATGGGGTGCACGGCCGCATTCAAGGGCCAGAAACACTGCAGCGCGACGGTTTGCGACGGAGCGGCGCTCGAATTCGAGGCGTCCGGCTGGTCGCCGCGTGTGTCCCTTCGCTGATTACGTCTTTCGGCGTCGAGCGACCGCAAGCGCCGAAAGCCCCAAGCCGAGCAGGACAAGGGTCGCCGGCTCCGGAACTACGGCACTTGGCTCCACAAGCTGTCCACGGACTGCACCGCCCGGGAAAGTGCTGTTATGGACGTTCACGTAAAAGTTCGTCGGGTCTGCGAGCACGGCGGCAACATCAGAGTCGACCACGGAGCCGCTCAATTGCCCGCTGAAGTTGATCCTTACCGGGCCGTTGACTCCGGACGCGCCCGAGTGAATGTGCGCCCCCGTAGGTGGGAGATCCACATTCTGGACGGCAATCAACCAATCCACACGACTGGCGGCGCTGTCGAAATTGAACAGAGCCAAGCCAATTCCGTCCGGGTCGCCCGGTCCGACCTCTTGCGCACCGCTCAGGTTAGCCGTGAACGCGATCAAGGTGGGGGCTGCGAGCTGCCCACGGACCGCGCCGCCCGGGTAAATGCTGTTATGGACGTTCACGTAAAAGTTCGTCGGGTCGGCGAGCAGGGCGGCGACATCTGCGTCGACCACGGAGCCGCTCAATTGCCCGCTGAAGTTGATCATTACCGGGCCGTTGACTCCGGACGCGCCCGAGTGAATGTGCGCCCCCGTAGGTGGGAGAGCCACATTTCCGAGCGTAATCAGCCAATCCACACGATTGGCGGCGCTGTCGAAAATAAGCAAGGCCTTGCCGAAGCCGTCCGGATCGCCAGCGATGGGGACTTCCGACGCGCCGGTCAAGTTGGCTGCGAACCCGATCAGGGCAGCGTTTGCCGTTGCTGAACCAAGCACCAAAGTGGCGGCCGCCAGAATTGAAGACAGTTTTCTGCTCATTTTTATAACTCCTTGACGAGGATCATTAAGCACGCTTTTTCACAAGCCATGAGTCTAATGATGGGCTGGCGAATTGTCAATCGCACGGCTGGGCTGTGACAGCGCAAAGTCGTAATGTCCCCTTTTGGCCAGATTCAAATGTCCCCTTTTATGTTGAGGGGCAATCATGGTCGAGGTGGTGCAAATGAGTTTGAAAGAAGCGGACAGGTACGCGGTGATCCAGCAGTGATCCAACAGGGGGTCATGGGGTCAAGGGTGTCATGGGGTCAGGTCTTTCATTATCATATTTCACCCGAAGTCTTGGATCAGATCTTTCGTCATCGCATCTCAAGCTGTTCCCGTCCCGTTATGCCTCATCACCCAGCGCATCCCGCAAAATTTGGGGTCATGCAACCAGTTGGGTTGACGGAAAAACCTGACCCGAAGGTAAAGCCAGCCTGGTTCAGCGCTACAGAGATTTTCAAACATGAAAGCGCGCTTTCACACCCATGGCGTCGTTGGATACGGTGAGAAAAAATTGACCTACAGGTTAATTTTAGGTCATTTGACCGCAGAAATCTCTAAAAAATCGATCATTAAAGCCTGTAGCTTTAGTATTATATAGATAGTTTGCTATCTATTAAATAGTAACTGAAGATTATTCGTGCATTCGACGACGGCCTGACCCAACTGCGCTTGCACCTCAGGACTTCCCGGTCGACCCATACCCGCCCTCGCCGCGCTGGCTTGCAGGAAATTCACTGACCACATTGAATTGAGCCTGCACCACGGGCACGATGGCCCGTTGAGCCATGCGCTCCATCGGCTTGATCGTGAACGCCACGCTTCGTAGGCTTTGCCGCCAGCCTCAATGCCTCGTATGGCCCCACTGCGCACGCAGGATGAAGCGGAAATTCAGTCACTTGGGTCGAATACCGCCAGCCAGCTCGCAAAAAACGCTTACTTCTCCCGACCGCCGGTTCCTTTTTTTGGTCAAGGACATCCTGGGCTTTTTCTGAAGTAGCCGCTGACCCGGGTGCCGTTAGCTCTGGTGTAACCGTTGACCCACACCATAAAGCAGCCGCCATTCGGAGCTGTCACAACTGCAGGCGTGATCAGCAAAGTGACAACGGGTGCAGCAACTGTTGCATTGCCGACCCATGACGGTGAGTCGGACGAGCATAAGGGAACGGCGGCCTCCTCGCCGTTGCGATAAACCCATGGAGGTGTCGCTACGCCCGCCCAAAGGCCAATATCGCCGGCACTCGCAGCATCTTCCGCTGCGGCGAAGGCGTTACGCGACGATGAGGCGATCTCGCATTGGTAGGCCCGATAGAACCACGCTGATCCCGTGGCCACCTGGCTTAAATTGACATACTGGCAAGTGCTCGTGAACACCGATCCGACAATTCGACCGTACTTGTCGGTCTTCGTGTAGGCGACAGTTACCGGCTTTCCGAGAACAGATGCGGACAGTGTCTGCTGAGACTGTTTTCCATAGGCTTGAGCAAGTTCCGGGGCATCAATGCTATCGAGCCTGATACTTGTCCCGTTGACGGTGATGGTGTCGCCGTCGTGAACCGCCGAAACGGTGCCGACGATCCTGGAAGACCCAACGGCGTAATTACAGAGTGAGGTCGTGGATGCCGTTGCCGGGGTATTTGACGCCGCGCGCAAATTGTCGTGTGGTGCCGTCGCGGAGAGTTTTATTTCGATAAGTGGCGCGGGATCTGTGGAAATCGGGGCTGGTTCAGGTGAACTGCCGCCACCTCCGCCACAAGCAGTTAAAAAAACGAGCAAGGCTAGGGTTGGCAAGCGCATTGAGTCTCCCATTTTTTTTTGCTATGTCGGGAAGTATACGGTTGGGTAAACTGAATAACTGGAGGCATTGCGGATTCATCGTGAAGCCGCACGATCATGACAGCGGCCGATATAGCTCATAAATATTAACCCAAAGGTTAATTTTAGACTGTTTCAGCAGTCAAAAACTCCAAAAAACCAATCAAATTGGCCTCTAGCTCACGTATATATTATAAAGTTTGCTATTTATTATATAGCATTTAAAACCCTGCCTGGCGCGAGGCGGGACCGTGAAGTCAGCGCGCTGGCGCCTCAGGACTTCCCGGTCGACCCATACCCGCCCTCGCCGCGCTGGCTTGCAGGAAATTCAGCCACCACATTGAATTGAGCTTGCACCACGGGCACGATGACCAGTTGCGCAATGCGCTCCATCGGCTCGATCGTGAACGCCACACCGCTGCGGTTCCAGGCACTGACCATCAACTGGCCCTGGTAGTCGCTGTCAATCAGTCCCACCAGATTGCCAAGCACGATGCCATGCTTGTGGCCCAAGCCAGAGCGCGGCAGGATCAGCGCCGCAAAACCGGCATCCGCCAGATAAATCGCGATGCCGGTGGGCACCAACTGCCAGGCGTTGGGCTGTAGCGTCACCGGAGCCTGCAAACAGGCCCGCAGGTCCAGCCCAGCACTGCCCGGCGTTGCATAGTCGGGCAATTGATCGTGCAGGCGCGGGTCGATGATTTTGACGTCTATCTTCATGTTGTTTTGGGTTCGAGTCAGCGTTGATGGCCCAACCGGGCCGGGCCGGGCCGGGCACTTGGATTAGGCCGTGGTGCCCAGGTGGCTTGCGATTTTTGCGACCAGCTTGCGTGCCAACGCGAGTTTGGAGTCGCGCGCAAGTTCTTCCGAGCCGTTCGCGTCCACCAGCAGCAAAACATTGTCATCCCGCCCAAACGTCGCCGGGCCAATGTTGCCCACCAGCAGCGGCACGCCCTTGCGCAGGCGCTTGGCTTGGGCATTGGCCAGCAGGTCATGGCTTTCGGCAGCAAAACCAACGCAAAAAAGCGCGCCGCTTTTGGCGCGGGGCGATTGGGCAATCGTGGCCAGGATGTCGGGGTTTTCAACAAACTCAAGGTGCGGCACAACACCCGAGCCATCCTTCTTGATTTTGTGGTCTGCGGCCTGGGCCGGCCGCCAGTCGGCCACCGCCGCCGTGGCGACAAAAATGCTGGCTTGCGCGGCTTCCATCACCGCTACATCGAACAGCGCCTGCGCCGAGGTGACGTTGATACGGGCCACGCCGCGCGGCGTGGTCAAGTGCACCGGCCCCGCAACCAGGGTGACCCGTGCGCCCGCCTCGTGTGCCGCCCGGGCGATGGCAAAACCCATTTTGCCGCTGGACAGGTTGGTGATGCCGCGCACCGGGTCAATCGCCTCAAAAGTAGGACCAGCGGTCACCAGCACATGCTGCCCTAGCAGTGATTTGGGCTGAAAAAACGCAATCAGATCCTCCAGCAGTTCCAGCGGCTCCAGCATGCGACCGTCGCCAGTTTCGCCGCAGGCCTGCTCGCCCGTGCCAACGCCCAAAATCATGGCGCCGTCGGCGCCAAGCTGGGCC
>JANOMD010000483.1:0-4260 GCA_031420135.1 Rhodoferax sp.
GAAGCCGGGCGACCGCTTCATGGTGCTGCTGTCGGCGGGGAATTTGAGCATTTCGCAATCGGTGCGGGAGATTTTGCAGATTGAGCAGTTGAAGGACACCCCCCACAACGGGCAGTACAGCGACCCGATCACGATCTGGAATGCCAAAAGCATGTTTGATGCGGCGCGGGTGCTGGGCTCGGCGATTCGCCGCGTGCATGAGCGCGATGGCGAATCGCTCAAAGCTTCGGGCGTGGACTTTAATGTGTCGCTGATTTTTGGCGGGCAGATTCACGGCGAGCCGATGCGGCTTTTTCAGGTCTACTCGGCCGGCAACTTCATCGAAGCGACGTTGGAGACGCCGTTCTTCCAGCTCGGTGAATCCAAATACGGCAAGCCCGTGCTGGACCGCGTCATCACGCCCGACACACCGCTGGACGAGGCGGCCAAATGCGCGCTGGTGTCGATGGACTCGACGCTGAAATCGAATCTGTCGGTCGGCCTGCCGCTGGACTTGGTGGTGTACGAGGCGAACCAGTTTCAGACTGACAAAGTGGTGTGCATTGATGAGCACAATCCCTACTTTCAGATGATGCACAACAGTTGGGGTCAAAAGCTGCGCCAGGTGTTTGACAGCATTGAAGACCCGATGTGGAACGGTGAGCAGACCACCATACCGCTGATGACGCAAAGCCTGCGCTCGATGCCGCTGAAGAAGATTCGCACGCCTGATGAGCGTTTGATCTGATGTGAACTGAGGGCAGCATCAAACCGCCATGACGATGGGTATGTTCAACGAACCAATTCAATGAACCTATTCAATGAATCAGTACGCTATTAAACATATAGCATACTATTGAATTTATTCGAGAGCTAGAGCCTTATTTCATTCAATAAATCGCTCATTGAACGATTTTTCGTCAAAAATTAACTCCTAGGTTAATTTCAAGCTGACCACGTCACCAGCCCGCTATAAGCTGTTGCCAACACCACCACGCCGAACGCAATGCGGTAATACGCAAAACCCACAAAACTGTGAGTCGAGATGAATTTGAGCAACCAGCGGATGCACAGCCAGGCGCTGATGAATGAGAACAGCAGGCCCACGGCAAACATCGGCAGGTCAGCCATTGAGAGCAAAGCGCGCTCTTTATAGAGGCTGTAAACACCGGCACCAATCAACGTGGGGATGGCCAGGTAGAACGAAAAATCAGTTGCGGCACGGCGTGACAGACCCAAAAACATGCCGCCGATGATGGTCGCGCCGCTGCGGCTGGTGCCGGGGATCATCGCCAGGCACTGAATCAGGCCGACCTTGAGCGCGTCCATCGCGCTCATGTCGTCCACGTCCTGTATGCGGGCGGCGGTGGCGGCGTTTTTCTGACGGGCCTCGGCCCATAGAATGATGAAACCACCCACGATGAAGGCGCTGGCGACCACCACGGGGGTGAAAAGGTTCGCCTTGATCGCCTTGCCAAACAGCAGCCCCAGCACCACGGCGGGGATGAAGGCAATCAATACGTTGAGCGCAAATTGCTGGGCCTTTTTTTCAGACGGTAGGGCCAGCAAAGTCGAACGGATTTTCTGCCAATAAACCAGAATCACCGCGAAGATGGCACCGGTCTGGATGGCGATGTCAAACACCTTGGCCTTGTCATCGTCAAAACCCAACAAGGCACCGGCCAGAATCAGATGCCCGGTTGACGAGATCGGCAAAAACTCGGTCAACCCCTCGACCACGCCCATGATGGCGGCTTTGAACAGCAAAACGATATCCACTGAAATTCCTTTTTTAGGCGACGGCTGATTATCGCGGGACGCATCCGGTCCGCACTTCGCCTGCACTTCACGCCGTCTGGTAGCTCCTTCGCGCCAGACGCACTGCATTTCGTCGCAAGCGCGTGGCCTGTCGCGGCACATCACGGCAAAGTTCGCTCCATTCACCCACCTGACTGGAGCGCACCATGCAACTGACCCCTATCATCGCCGTCCACGCAACGGCCGCCATCTTGGCCATCGTCACTGGCCCGGTCGCTCTGTGGGCGCGCAAGAGCCGCGAGCAGCGCCCGAAGCTACACCGCGCTTTTGGCTATGCGTGGGTTACTCTGATGGTGATCACCGCCATCTCGGCGATGTTCATCACCGGTGGCCCCGGCCCGCGACTGGCAGGTTTTGGCCTCATCCACCTGCTGGTGCCGGTCACGCTGTTTGGCCTGTTTGGCGCCTTCTGGTTTCTGTTCAAAGGCAACATCAACGGCCACCGCAAGACCATGCAAAACCTCTACATCGGCGCTTGTGTGGTTGCGGGCGGCTTCACGCTGCTGCCAGGGCGCTATCTGGGTGACCTGGTGTGGCACCAGTGGTTCGGCCTGGTGTGATGCCTGTGCAACAAATAATTAACCAGCAGGTTAATTTTTATCTCAAAAAACGATGAATTTCGGCAAAAAGTCGACCAAATTTGCATCTAGCTCTCGTATTTAATAGATAGTTTGTTACATTTTTAATAGCACTCTATTTTTTAACTCCCCATCCACATCTTCAGCAATTTTCTTAAATTCAAGGACAAACATCATGTTGATTCAACTTCTTGCCCAGCATCCTGAAGCGCTCGGTGCCATCGTCCAACGCACGCCAGTTTGGGTTTGGGGTCTGCTGGCGGCCTTGCTGGCGCTGGGCATTAGCCAACTTAAGGGCCGCCAGGTCGGGCTTCGCCGGATCATCATCGTGCCCCTTGCCTGGCTCGGGTTTGCGCTGTACGGCATTTACTCAGCGTTTAGCAACAGCGGGCAAATGGGGGTTGTCGCCATCGCCTGGCTGATAGCCGCAGCCAGTGTCACAGCGTTGTTGCTGAAAATTCCGTCGCCGCTGGGCACCCGGTTTGATGCTGCGTCGCAAACCTTTTCAGTGCCGGGAAGCGTCGTGCCCTTGCTGCTGATTCTGGGCATTTTCATGACCAAATACATGGTGGGCATTGAACTGGCCATGAACCCCACTTTGGCACAGGACGCCAGCTTTGTGCTGCCCATCGCGCTGCTTTACGGCGCGTTCAACGGCATCTTCACGGCGCAGGCGCTGCGCCTGTTGCGAATGGTCGGCACCCACACGCCAGTCACCGCAGTTGCCAAGCGCAGCCTTGCAAGCCGCCTGCGGGTCCAGCGTGACCCCTGGTAAGGCGCAGCATCATGACCAAATTTGCAATGTGGCTCGGCAGCGCGGTGTTGCTGCTGATCGGCACGCTTGTTGCTGCAATCGTCTGGGGTGGCCCCAAATCGATTGCCGCGAAGGAAAGCATCAATGCACCCTTCAAAAACGTCGATTACCGGGCTCTGCCCCCGGTGCGACGCTACACGGCGCGAGACGGCACGGCGCTGGCCTATCGGCACTATGGTGCCAATGACGCAACACCGGGGCGGCGCGTGGTGCTGATCCACGGCTCCTCGGCCAGTACCCGCTCGATGCACCCCATGGCGCAGGCGCTTTCAGCGGCTGGTTTCACGGTGGATGCGCTAGATATGCGCGGCCATGGCGACTCGGGCACGCGCGGACACATTGCCTATATCGGCCAGCTTGAAGACGACGTCGTAGATTTCATGAAAGCCTCACCCGCGCCCGGCCCAAGCACGCTGATTGGTTTTTCAGCAGGTGCCGGGTTTGTGCTGCGGTTTTCAGCCTCAAAGCGGGCCGCCCTGTTTGACCGCTATGTGCTGCTTTCACCATTCTTGATTCAGGCACCCAGCAACCGGCCCCAAAGTGACGGCTGGGCCTCGGTTGGCATTCCCCGGATCGTCGGGTTGACGGTGCTCAACCGATTCGGTATCACCCATTGGAACGATTTGAGCGTCACCGAGTTCGCGTTGAACGAAGCGGCCAAACGCTTCCTGACATCAGGCTACTCCTATGCGCTGGCTACCAACTTTGGCGCCCATCTGGACTACGCCAGCGACATCCGTCGGGCACCCGCCGCCCTGAAACTGATTGCAGGCGCTGATGATGAGCTGATGTTCGCCGACCGGTATGCGGCCGTGTTTGCTGAAGCCGGCAAGACCATCCCCATCACCCTCGTGCCCGGTGCCAACCACATCGGCATGATATTGAATGCCCCCGCACTGGCTGCCATCGTTGCGGCCAGCCGTTGACCCAACGCCTGTCAACCCCGCCATAAAATGATAATCATGAACACACCCTTGACACCCGAAGAAATCGACACCCTGGCGCGCCGTCGCGCCGGGGCCAAGCTGGGCTGGTATGCCCATGCGTCGGTGTATGTGCTGGTCAACCTGT
>JANOMD010000484.1:0-5401 GCA_031420135.1 Rhodoferax sp.
TACCACCAAACACCGACTTGCGCTTTCGACAAACCCTTTTGTCGATCTTCCGCCGTACCCGAAGTGCGCACCAGCGCAATCATGTACTGGCAGTGGTGCGCGTTGGTGGTCCAAATCTTCTGGCCGTTGAGCGTCCAGCCCGAGTCGGTTTTAACCGCCCGCGTCCTGACACTGGCCAAGTCCGAACCTGCATTGGGTTCACTTATGCCAATGCAGAAAAATGCCTCACCTTTGCAGATGCGTGGCAGGTAAAACCGCTTCTGCGCTTCGGTGCCGCACTTGAGAATCAACGGCCCACTTTGGCGGTCTGCAATCCAGTGCGAGCCTACAGGCGCACCGAAATTCAACAGCTCTTCAACCAACACATAGCGCGCAAATGCGCTACGGCCGCCGCCTCCATATTCTTGGGGCAGGGTGATTCCAGCCATCCCTGGTGCGCCAGTGCGCGGCTGAAGTCAGCGTCGTAGCCAGACCAGGATTTGGCGCGGATGTGGCGGGCACGTTACGCATTGCTTCTGTGAGGAATGTGCGCACTGGGGCGCGCAGGGCTTCATCTTCGGGAGGGATGGGGGAGAGGGTTAGGGAGTCAAGGGCGGTCATCAGTGCTGCTCGACCTTGATCTCTAAAAACGCTCAGTAAACCTATCCACTAGCCAATTAACGCAGGGTGGCCCGGATTTGCGCGGACAAAGCCCATGGCAATCCGGCGAACCCCTGCGGCCCAGTTTGGCCCTACCACCACGCGATCACTATTGGCAAATGTCGCCAAGTGCGTCTTGGTTATGTGCGGGTTGTTGAGAGTCGCGCCCCGCTCAGCAATATATTGGGATCGCAGTCTGAGAATTTCGAGCATCTTCCCTTGTGATATCCAACGCTGACCAACGACTTCTAAATCCTGAGCCGCCAAATACTGATCTGCAGTCCACTGTTGCTTGTGCAAACGTTTTGCATCCTTCAGCGTGTAGGTCTTCTGGTTTCCGCAAATCTCGAAGAGATCGACAAGCTCCAGCCGCCGTGATGCAAGCAGTGCCAGTTTAAAGTCGATCAGGATCTTTGCCTCAATGGTGGCAATCCAAGGCTCCATGTCAAGGGGTGTGAGGCATAGGCAATGCTGCAACTCAGGTCGCCGCGCTTCTTTTGAGTAAAACCCGATCACAAACAGTTTTCGACGCCATTTTTGAATGTGATCCATCCCCACATCCCGCGCCGTGGAGACGGTCGTACCTGTTGAGGACTTGACTTCAACCTCAAACCGACATGGCCGACCATCAACATCGATGTCCAAGATCGCATCTACCCCCGCCCGTTGGTGAGCGGGATCCCAGTCCAAATTGAACATCCTGACGAGCTCTCGCTCGCGCTCATCATCCTGAACTGGCATCAGTTTCCGCTCAGGGCGCGGGCAACCTGTCTAGCGACCGAATATGCAACGGGCGGGCAGACGCTGTTGCCAATCTGACCAAGTGCCTGGTACACCGCGCCACTGAACTGCCATTCAGCCGGAAAGCCCTGAAGCAGTGCACAGTCTTCTACGGCCATGCGGAAGTGGCCGTTTTCAGCCGTGTAGGCCGCCGCTTTTGAACGAGTGGATTGAACTCCGTTGGGCCAGACATTCAATTCGTTCCATACTTTCAAAGCCGCCTTGCTGTTCAGAATTCCGGTGGTTTTGCGGGGGCCGGTAAAACCAGATCGCAACGTCGGCGCAACTTCGTCGTACCCAATATCTGGAAGACCAAGACTACGGCGGGTGGTATTCCGTGGCAAAAGTGGACCAAAGATGGTGTCAACGTCCCCGTGAGTTGGTGTAGGTGGCACCCATCGCCTCGCATCGACCGCTGCTCGAAACCCCACGAAAAACACGCGCCGACGGGCCTGGGGAACACCGAAGTCGTTAGCCGAAAGCTTGAATTTAAAAATCGTATAGGCATCGTCGAGCGGTCCGACGATATTGCCACTCACGAAGGATTGAAATTTGCGATCAAGCAGGCCTGGCACGTTTTCAGCTACGAAGGCACGTGGACGAGTCTGCAAGACACAACGGATGAAATCTGGCCACATGTTGCGCGGATCATCGGCACCGGCCTGCTTTCCTGCTATCGAGAAAGGCTGACATGGCGGGCCACCATGAACCACATCGACACCACAGAATGGCGAAAACGCAGCTATACGGACATCACCCGCATGAACACCCGACCGGATGTCCCAGGACGGACGGTTAATGCGCAGACTGTCACCACAAATATCGAGGATCTCGAACGACGCTTGATGTCTAAAGCCTGCACGTTCAAACCCAAGATCCAGCCCCCCGCCACCAGCAAACAACGACAAGCAAGTCAGCTCATTGGCTTCGAGTTGTGGCATCAAGTCGTTGGGATCCAAGCGTTCACCCAATCTGACCCCAGCCATCGGAGCATCCTCGCTGTGCCCATGCAACATCCTTTGTTTCCTCGCTGAAGAGCGTTTGGAAGTCGCTCGATAACGATCCCGTTGTTCGTCTGTCAGTACGTAGGACATAAGGTTTTATTTCAAGTTCGGGAACATTCAACAAATGTAGAGTAGTTTGACCGAAACAACCGTTGATCTACCGACAATCGGTTGGCCTATTCAACCTCGGCTCTCAAGCCTTCAGCGACACAGTACACGCAGCGTCGCCGTAGCTAAGATTTTTCTCCTAGCCAGTCTGCTCAGTCACAATCCCCCGGTCTTCCAGCACCTTCAATGCCGCATTGGCGGTGGGAAAGCTGCCTCACCGGTTCAACATCACCAAGTCCAGCCCGTGCGGCACAAAGCTCTTGAAGTCCCGGTCCAGCGAGACCAGGGTTAGCCCCCCTGCGATGGCAAATGCGGCCAGGTAGGCATCCATCCAGACCTTGGGTGATGCGGTGTCAGCACCCGCCAGTTGGCACCACAGCGCAAAAACCCCAGGTGGCTCATCTCGCAGGGCCACCTGAGGCAGCGCTTGGAGCGCGTCCAGCACTACCAGTGCGTCCCGGTTGGTCATGCGCTCAGCGCCATAGGCCTTGTGCAGCGCAGGAGTGGATGCCAGGCGCAAAAAGCTTTGCTGGGTAGAACGGCACCACGCCGCAGGCTGTGCCGGTGTGGTTTGCTGCAGTGCGTGCCGTGCTGTGGCATGAAAAGGGTGCGTGGGGAAGATGGCGGCCAACCATACATTGGTGTCAAACAGGCAGCCCGGCACGTTGCATGTCCTCGCGGGTTAGGGTTTGCTGTTCCAGGGCCAATAAGTCGTCAACAGTGAGGCCCAGCGCGGGGGCATCGGCGCGGCAACGAATCACCGGCAAACCGCCCTCGGTTAACTGCACCATGGAGCCTGATGGTGGCGCTTGCAGTGGCCGTGATGCAGCCAGCCCCAGGCCTTGGCGAATGAAGTCGGCAGCCAAGTCTCGCAAGGTGCGCCCCTGCATCACGGCGCGCAGCTTCATCTCGCGCATCAGCTCGTCGGGTAAATCGAAGGTGGTTTTCATGTAAGCCAGTTTACCAGCTTACTGGGTTGCTGGTCATGTACCCCACTCCTTTCATCAGTCGCACATTTTTTAGGGAGGACAGGACGTTGAGGTTGATGGGCGCAGATCAACGTTGCATCAATGACTATGTCTGCGTCATGGACAGCGCTGCGGCGCAGTGCCTTTCAAACACTTGGTTCATCCGCGCCAGGACTGCCCGCTCGGCTTGCGTGGTCGTGGGTACTTTGTAAAGTTTCTCAATCACCCGTGCCCATGCGGGCATGAGCGCAACCGCCATGCGACGAAACTCGGCCAGCAGCGGCGCAAAGCCAAAACCACAGTCGCTGCAAAGCGCTTCCCACGAATGGGCACCGACCGCATCAAAGCGGCTTTCGTCGCCGATGTACAGCGCCAATTCACTGTCACCGTCGCTGCCATCGTCACTGTAGGCGCGCGCACACAGCAGGTCATAAAACGGTGCAAGGCGAAAACCGTTTGCATCAACCAGCACCGAGAGATTCTTGGCGTGCGCGTCGGCATTGCCGGTCAGGTAGTTGAACATCACCCAGCGCTGCAACTGCAGCATGTCGCTGCCCCGCACGCGCAAACTGCGCAGCGCGGCCACGAGCTTGGGCAGGCTGACCAAACCGCCTTGGCGCTGGTACTTCCAGCCTGAGCCGTGGCCCAGCAACTGGCAACCGTCGAACTGATGCAGGCTCACGATGTTGCCTTCGACCAGCGCACGGTCATACCGCTGCACCACGTAAGCCGCCTCGGGCACACGCAGCAGCCACACGTCTGGCACAGGCAATTTGATGGCGCGCGCCAGCGTCATGCAGGCATATTCGTTGATGGCGCTGGGCCGATAACGCAGTTGGCGGGTGTCGGGTTTCAAGATATGGGTGGTGGGCGACGCGCCTACGCTGGTGAACAGCGATTCAGAGGGCCCGTCAAAACGCAGCCCGATCTTTTCCTGTGCGCCGGCGAGCGACATGGTGGCACTTTCATTCGATACCAACAGCGGCCTGTGGCTTTGCAGGCGCGCACTGAGTTCGGCAAACTGCAAAGGGCGGTACTGCTGCTGCAATTGCGGTTGAGCATCTTCCGCCAGCAACGACAGCACGCCTGGCAGGTCTTTGCCGAGCCGCCCTAGCAATTCAAACGCCGAAGGGTCACGCAAGGCCAGCGCATTCACCACATCGTCCAGCGCACCACCCTCAGGCAACAGATTTTCGAAAAAACTGCGAACCAACGCGCCAGAGAATCGTTCACCCGAGCGCTCACCCGACAGGGCGAACTGCGGTGCCAGTACGTAGCCACCCGGCTGGGCCAGCCACTGGGGGTCGTACTCAAAAAAATACTCGCCCGCAGCATGACCAAACCAGCCCATGGGGCGAGCATTGGCCCAGACACGCAGGCGAATCATGATGCCCTACCCACTGGCGTTGCTGACGTTGCCGCCGCTGGCACTTGCCAGCCTGACACATCCACCGACAGCCCCAAGCCATTGATGAGCTTCAGCAACTTTGCCAGCGAGCACCGGCCCGGGTCGCCCTCCGCATCACGAATGAATGAGGTGCTCACATTGCACACAGCCGCAGTCTGCGCACGCGACAGCCCTTGGCGCTTGCGCTCGGCCATGAGTTGGGATGCAAGTTCAAGCAAGACGGCGTCACCGAGTTTCATAATTGATCTTATGAGAGCATTTTGGGCAAAAAATTCAAAGTTTTTCCATTAATTGCTCTGATTAGAGCAATTTTTTCATGAAAGCCAAAGATTGATTTTCTGAAAGTCGGTGAAGCACATGAGCCGCTAAATATTTGTTCTCATGAGATCATATTTTACTATTTTTGTTGATAAGTTTTTTATTTTTGCTCCCATAAGATCAACTCTAATCGAGCGACTGAAACCAACCCTGGCATCGTTGCCAGCTTGAAAATC
>JANOMD010000485.1:0-1506 GCA_031420135.1 Rhodoferax sp.
GGTTCGCCCGATTTGCAAAGTCAATCGCAGTCAGTGCCTGATCATTTTTCAACAATGGATCAGCCCCGGCTTCCAACAGCAACTTGACCGCCGACGGAGACCCATAAAACGCGGCCATCATCAATGGGGTCGTTCCATTGGGCGACGCGGCATCAATATAGGCATGGTTGTCGAGCAACAGGCTCATCACAGCAAGGTGTGCGCGCGTCGCAGCGTAGTGCAATGGCGCCCAGCCCGGCTTGTTGACATCGGCGCCCTTCTTGATGAGTTTTCTGGCGATTTCCTGGTGGCCATTGAGGGACGCGAACATCAGCGGGCTTTCATCCGTCGATGTCCGAACCTCCACGTCGGTCTTGGGCCAGTCCACCAGGGTCTCGGCCGCCTTCAGCGCTTTCTCGCGCAACGCAATGACCAGGCCGTGAACACCGGCCGGATCGCGGGTATTGGGGTCGAAACCGCGTTGGAGCAAAGCCTTGACGCCTGCGTCATCGTCTTTCTTGATCGCCGTGAAATAGTCCTCATAGGACCCTGCATAAGTCAAGGAACATCCCATTAAAACAACAAGATAGGTTATTGATCTAATGTGTTTTATTACATTGATGATGGACGGTTGAAAGTAGACTGGGTTGAAGTTCATGCAGTTACCCCGACAAAAAGACGATCAAAGTTGGCATTCGTCTGCCGCGCAATATCCTCCACCGGGCAGCCCTTGACCAGCGCGATCTGTCTGGCCACAAACGGAACATACGACGGGTTGTTGGTCTTGCCTCGGTAGGGTGTGGGCGCCAGGTAAGGGCTGTCGGTCTCGATCAAGAGTCGATCCAGCGGCACAAATGCCGCAACGTCCCGGATGTCCTGCGCACTCTTGAAGGTGATGATGCCCGAAAACGACACATAAAACCCGAGGTCCAGCACTTTCCTGGCTACGTCCAGGGTTTCCGTAAAACAATGAAAAACGCCTCGGACGACCGGTTCCGGGCCGCTGACGCCTGTTTCTTCGAGCAGCCGCAGCGTATCTGCGGCGGAACTGCGGGTATGCACGACGAGCGGCAAATCCAACTGCCGTGCCGCCGCAATATGGATGCGAAAGCGTTCCCTTTGCCACTCCATGTCAGCCAGCGTGCGTCCGGCAAGCCGGTAGTAGTCGAGCCCGGTTTCACCAATAGCCACGACCCGCGACAACCGGCCGCGCGACAGCAGATCGTGCAGACTGGGCTCGGCCACACCTTCGTTGTCCGGATGTACGCCGACCGTGGCCCAGAAATTGTCGTGGTCACAGGCCAGTTTATGGACCGACTCGAACTCTTCCAATGTGGTGCAGATGCACAGCGCCCTTCCCACCTGTGCCTGCCGCATGGCGGCTCGAATCGCCGGCAGGTCTGCCGCCAGTTCCGGGAACGTCAGATGGCAGTGGGAATCGGTGAACATAAAAAAGAGGGTCCTCGCAGCAATCGCGCGTCAGCACCTGCCTGGCGCCTGGATGTCAACCCGTGACGAAACCTCCGG
>JANOMD010000486.1:0-13491 GCA_031420135.1 Rhodoferax sp.
GCTGCCACTGCGGCATCAACCGTGGCCACCGGCTGGCTGCACACTGCCAAATTTCTCACCACCGCGCCGCAGCTGCATTTTCTGCCCGGGCTGGACGTGCCCGAAATTGCCTTTGTCGGACGCTCCAACGCCGGAAAATCAACCTGCATCAACACCCTGACGCAGCAAAAGCAGCTGGCGTTTGCCTCCCGCAAACCCGGCCGCACGCAAAGCATCAACCTGTTCACATTGGGTAAACAGGGCATCACCGACGCCGTGCTGGCTGATTTGCCCGGCTACGGCTATGCGGCGGTGCCCAAGGCCGACAAGGCGCGCTGGCAGCAGGTGATGGCCAATTACCTGGTCACGCGGGAAAACCTCAAAGGCATCGTGCTGATGTGCGACCCGCGCCATGGCCTGACCGAGCTGGATGAAATTCTGCTGGACGTGATTCGCCCCCGCGTGGTCGAGGGCCTAAAGTTTCTGGTGGTTTTGACCAAGGCCGACAAGCTGAACAAAAGCGAGCAGGCCAAAGCGCTGTCCATCATGAAATTGCAAGCGGGTGGAGGCGAAGTGCGGCTGTTTTCAGCGCCCAAGCGGATTGGCATTGACGAGGTATCGACGCTGCTTTGGGACTGGGTGCATGAGAACCCAAAGCCTGACAAGCCAACAGCAGCTTGAATTACTATAAATTAAATAGCAATAACTCTATATAATACGAGAGCTATAGGACGATATTAGTTTATTTTTGATCAAACTGACCGGTTTCAGACCCAAATAAACCCATTTTGGGTATATTGTGCATTCTTTATTCCTGATCTCTACGCATGGAAACTTACCTCCAACCCCTGCCCCACGGCATCACCCTGAGCTGTCGCGCCACGGGCGAGCGCGGGCGACCTGTGCTGATATTTTTGCATGGCTTCCCCGAGGGTGCGTTTGTGTGGGATGGGTTGCTGGAGCACTTTGCCAAACCGGAAAACGGCGCCTACCGCTGTGTCGCGCCCAACCTGCGCGGGTTTGAAAAGTCCAGTGCACCCGCCGAAGTGAAAGCCTATCGGCCCAAGTATCTGGTGCAGGACATTGCGGCGCTGATCGCCATTGAAACGGCCCAGCAGGGCGGTCAACTTGCGGCGCTGGTGGCGCACGACTGGGGCGGCGCTGTCGCCTGGAACCTCGCCAACCAAATGCCGCAATTGGCGCGCCAGCTGGTCATCATCAACTCGCCGCATCCGGGGACTTTTTTGCGCGATCTCAAAGGCAGTCCCAAACAGCAGGCCGCCAGCGCCTACATGAATTTTTTGATTCGCCCCGGGGCCGAGCGCTTGCTTGCGGCAGACGACTATCGGCTCCTGTGGCGGTTTCTGACCAACACGGATGCCGCCACACCGGGTGATGCTGGCACCGCTCAATCAAAGCCGGCGTGGCTCACCGAAGCAGTGAAGACGCAATTCCGCAGCGTGTGGGACGCGGGTTTGACCGGTGGCTGCAACCTTTACCGGGCGTCACCGCTGCGCCCGACCACTGCGGATGACCCGGCGGTCGCCACGCTGGATTTGCCGCGCGAGATGCTGACCATCAGCCTGCCCACGTTGGTGATCTGGGGTTTGCAGGACACTGCCCTGCTGCCTGAACTGACCGACGGGCTGGACGGCTACATCGCCCGGCTGACCCTCAAAGCGGCGCCCGATGCCAGCCATTGGATCGTGCATGAAAACCCGGAATTGGTGATCCGTCTGATAGCGGAATTTTTGCAAGCTTGACCCGCGACATCGGTCGCGGCGCGGTCAATAGACTGACGGCGCGCCGGCGGGCTGATCCTTGAAGCGCTTGTGGACCCAGAAGTACTGCTCGGGCATGGTGTCGATATAACTTTCAAGCCGCCGGTTCATAAGCGCCGTGTCGCCAGTCACATCACCCGTGGGCATATCCGTCCAGGCCGGCATCACCTGCACGTCATAGCCAGTGGCGGTCATGCGTGTGACCACTGGCACGATGCGGGCGCGGCCCAGCTTGGCCAACCTTGCCAGCGAGGTGACTGTGGCTGCGGGCACGCCGTAAAACGGCACGAACACCGATTCCTGCAAGCCGTAGTTCATGTCGGGCAGCAGGTAAAGCAAACCGCCTTCACGCAGCGAGGTCACCAGCGGCATGGGGCCTGCGAAGCGGTCAAACAATCTGGGGTTGCCAAAGCGCTTTCGACCGGCCAGCACCCAGGCGTCCACATGCGGGTTGCTCTGATGGCTGTATAGGGTTGAAAAATGGTGGTGCGCGCCCTCGCCTGCAGCGGGCTGTGGCAACTTTTCGAGTTGTTGCGTGAGCGCAGTCCAGCCAGCGTCCAGCCCGACAAAATGTGGCGCAAAAATAACCACCGGCCCCACTCGCTGCAAGGCGTCAATCGAACCGGTGATGCGCAATCGGCAGCGCGTCACCGCTACGGGCCCATGCCACAGCCAGCCCCGGTCCAGCCAGGCCTGCGCAAAATGAATGAAGGTTTGCTGCGAGACTTGCCTCAATTTGGCCGCTGGCCAGTCGGGAAAGCAAAGCCGCAGGTTGGTCCAGACCACATGGCGGCGCGATGCCACTGCGCCATACAACACCCAGCCCAGGACCCAGCCTATGCCGCGCACCCATGCCAGCGGCAGGCGGGCCAGTCCGCGCATGAAAAGTATGCCGAAATAGCTCAGCAGAGCTGACATGGTTTCATCGGCTCACGGGCGGACTTGTCCCCGGGGGTGCCTTGTAGCGCGCATAACCCCAAAGGTACTGCTGGGGGCAGGTGCGGATCAGCAGCTCCATGGCCAGGTTCACCTGGTGAACGGCAGCTTCCAGGTCCCGAGTCAACAGCCTTCGGTCACTCGATTTGTCGCGGGCGATGGCTCTTCGCTCGCTGCTGGTGCCCATGACGCTGTTTGCGCTGCCAAAGCTTTGGAGCGTTGAAACATGAATCTGATAACCCCGACCCCAGGACCGGCGCTCGCCCCAGGCGAACAGCAGTGTCGATTGGGTCTGCAACGCCAGCCGCACCGCCAACGTCATGGTGTAGGCATCCCGGCCAAAAAACGGTGACCAGATGCCCTGCCCGGCGGCTGGAACCTGGTCGGGCAGAAGACCCACGCAGTCGCCGTGTTTCAACGCCTTGATGAGTTGCTTGACCCCGCCCAACGTCGTTGGCGCGGTGTCCAGGCCAGGGCGCCTGCGGGCCTGGTTCACCAGATCAATCAACCAGGCCTTGCGCGGTGGACGAAAAAGCACCGTCATCGGCCGGCCCGTCTCTTTCCCCTGTGCCCTGCCGTAGCGCTGGGCATAGGCTTGCGCGGTCACCTCAAAACAGCCCAGGTGAGGCGTCAAAAAAATCACGCCCCTGCTCCGGGCCAGGGCCACGTCAATATGTTCTGCGCCGTCCCACAGCACCGCAGGCGCTGGTCCGAACCAAAGCTTGGGCAATTCAGCCAGCAGTTGACCACCCGCGCCGACCGCGCCCGACCATTGCCGCCATCCCATCTGCGCCTGACCGACGTTGACCAAAAACTGCCGCCGGTAAACGCCGGACCCCAAGTACACCAGCCACCCGCCCAGCCAACCCACGCCTTGCATCAACCACAACGGAAGCACTGAAAGGAATTTGAAAAGGAAAAGCATCAGTCGGATAAAATACCGGTGTCGCCGAGTTACGGAACTACTTGCAGGGCGACACAGGCACAAGGTCGGTTTTTGAAAGCTGTCATTGTGCCTCGCCAATCTCTTCACCCAGGTTGGCCCATCTGCTAAAGCGTTCGCTGACGGCCCTCAAGTCATAAGCAACGCAGATATTGGTTGCTTTTAACTTTTTATGGAGCCCACTCATGGCGAACGACTTTCTCTTCACGTCCGAATCTGTCTCAGAAGGCCACCCGGACAAGGTGTCTGACCAAATTTCCGACGCAATTCTGGACGCAATTTTCAAACAGGACCCCAAATCCCGAGTAGCAGCTGAGACGCTGTGCAACACCGGCCTGGTCGTGCTGGCAGGCGAGATCACCACCAATGCGCATGTGGACTACATCCAGGTGGCGCGTGACACCATCAAGCGCATTGGCTACGACAACACCGATTACGGCATTGACTACCGCGGTTGCGCCGTGCTGGTGGGGTATGACAAGCAGAGTAACGACATCGCCCAGGGTGTGGACCACGCCAGTGACGACCACCTCAACACCGGCGCGGGCGACCAGGGCCTGATGTTCGGCTACGCCTGCAACGAAACGCCTGAACTCATGCCCGCGCCGATCTATTACGCGCACCGCCTGGTCGAGCGCCAGGCCCAGTTGCGCAAAGACGGTCGCATGCCGTTTTTGCGCCCCGACGCCAAAAGTCAAGTCACCATGCGCTATGTCAATGGCAAGCCGCACAGCATCGACACGGTGGTGCTGTCCAGCCAGCATGACCCCAGCCAAAGCGAAACGCCCACCAAGATGAAAGCCTCCTTCATCGAAGCGGTGATTGAAGAAATCATCAAACCGGTGCTGCCCAAAGAGTGGCTGGTCAACACCCGTTATTTGATCAACCCGACCGGGCGTTTCGTCATTGGCGGCCCGCAAGGCGATTGCGGCTTGACCGGGCGCAAGATCATTGTGGACACCTACGGCGGTGCCTGCCCCCATGGCGGCGGCGCATTCAGCGGCAAAGACCCGAGCAAGGTAGACCGCTCGGCTGCCTACGCCGCGCGCTACGTCGCCAAGAACATCGTGGCGGCAGGTTTGGCGCGCCAGTGCCAAATCCAGGTCGCCTACGCAATTGGCGTGGCACAGCCGATGAACGTCACCATCTACACCGAAGGCACTGGCATCATCAGCGACGACAAAATCGCCGCCCTGGTCAACGAACACTTTGACCTGCGCCCCAAAGGCATCATCCAGATGCTCGATTTGCTGCGCCCCATTTACGAAAAAACCGCAGCTTATGGGCACTTTGGGCGCGAAGAGCCCGAGTTCACTTGGGAGCGGACGGACAAGGCGGCGGCGCTGCGTGCGGCGGCTGGGTTGTAATCCGCTCTCAATTCCATCTTCAGGATTACATTGCACGCATGAAAATATCAACACAACGCTGGATAGACCGCTGGGTGGGCCAGCTTCTGTGCGGCGCGGTGTCGGTTGGGGCAAACTTGGCAGAGCGGTTTCGGCCGGCACCACCACGAACTTCTCCGCCCAAAAATATCCTGATCATTTTGCTGTCTGAGATGGGCAGCATCGTGCTAGCCGGGCCGATGTTTGCAGCGCTACATGCAAAGTACCCGGGTGCGACATTGCACGTATTGCAGCTCAAGCGCAACCAAGAGGTGGCAAAGCTGCTACAGCTCGCGTACCCAAGCAACTTCCATGCGCTGGACGACCGCTCGGGCACCGAATTGTTGAAAGACGTGTGGCGTGTGGTTCGCGCCATGCGCGCACTTCCACTCGACGTGGTGATCGACTGCGAGCTGTTCTCGCGCATCAGCAGCCTGGTGGCCTACCTGGTGGGTGCGCCACTGCGGGTCGGCTTCACGCCGCATACGCAGGAGGGCCTGTACCGGGGCAGCTATATCAACCGCGCCATTCCCTACAACCCGTACCAGCACATCAGCAAGCAGTTTTTATCGCTGGTGGATGCGCTGGACGATGCAAGTTTTCCGCGCAACAAAGCGGCGGCAGTGCGGGATACTCCGCTGCACCCTGAGTTGGACGTCACGTTCACCCCCGCAGAGATGCAAGCTTACCGCGACAAACTGAAAGCCGATCACCCGAGCGTTGCCAATCGCAAATTGACCCTGCTGTACGCGGGCGGGGGCTTGCTGCCCGAGCGCGCATGGCCCGCCGCGCACTACGCCCGGGTGGCGCGTGGGCTGTGCGACGCGGGGCACTCGGTGGGCTTGATTGGTCTGAATGAAGATGCCGCGCTGGCCAGCGATTTGAAAGCGCGCGCGGGCAGCGACTTGTGCATCAACCTGGCTGGCTACACCCGCAGCATTCGCGAATTGTTGATGCTGTTTCACGCGGCTGACCTGCTCATTACCAATGATGGCGGGCCGGGCCACTTTGCCAGCCTGACGCCGATCCGCACCTTTGCTTTCTTTGGGCCCGAAACCGCCCGGCTTTATGGCCCGCTGGGGCCGCGCGCCAGCACCTATGAATCTGGCATTGCCTGCTCGCCCTGCCTGTCCGCATACAACCACCGCCAGACCTTTTGCGATGGCGACAACCAGTGTCTCAAGCGCATTGCGCCCGACCCGGTTCTGCAAGACGCACTGGCAGCCTTGGGTGGTGCCGGGGCGGCATTTCAACCATGAGTGCAAGTAGCGCCTGGCGGCATTGGCTGGAGACATTTGCAGCCTGGTTGCAGCGTTTTCGATACCTCAAATTTGGGGTGGTAGGTGCCAGTGGCACGGTGGTCAACATTGCCGTGCTGTACCTGGCGCAGCAGCATGTGTTCAACGGCATCGAGGACCCCAAGCTGCGTCTGGCGCTATCGCTGGCCCTGGCGATTTTGATCGCCACAATGAACAACTTCACCTGGAACCGGCTTTGGACGTGGGCTGACCGGCCCCAGCTGCCTGTTGCCGACGGCACCGATGGCTACACCCGCCCGCTGGCCATCAGGCTGTTCATCCAGTTTGGCCGCTATTGCATCGCTTCCTGGTTCGGCATGGCGTTTCAATTTGGTGCGACGATCTGGTTGTCACATAGCATGGACTACCGGATTGCCAACGTGATCTCGATCATTGCCGCCAGCGTCATCAATTTCCTGGCCAATGACCGCTGGACCTTTCGCGCCGATGCCACGCGGCGCTCCTCACCCGGAAAATGACCACCCCGCGCGACCGCCGCGACGCTCCCAGCTCCTCTTCCACCCTGTGGCTGATGCTGCTGGTTGTCGCGGTGGGGCTCTATTTTTTTGGCCTGGGCGGGCAGTATGTGCCGACCAACGGCGACGAACTGGTTTACGCCCACATCGCCCGGGTCACTTCGGCCACGGGCAACTGGTTGCCCCTCGCGTCAGAGCTGGACAACATGCGCAACACCAAGCCGCCCCTGCTGTTCTGGCAGGCGATGGTCGCCACCGACTGGGGTCGCCACTGGCAACTGTCTGCCCTGCGTTTGCCCAGTGTTATTTACACGCTGCTGATCACCGTTGCCATTGCCGGGACGGTGCGCCGCATTTCGCAGGACGCGAGTCATGGCTGGATCGCTGCCTGCGTTTATCTGGCTTTTTTTTGCACTTTCCGGTACGGCAGGCCTTACCTTACGAGCGCGCCTGAGACCTTCTGGCTGGACCTGCCGATGTTTGCCTTGCTTTGGTATCTGCTGCCCAAGCACCGGGCAACAGGCGCTGAAAGCAACGGCACTGCATCGACGCGCATTGCAGGGGTGGTTCACACCCAAAGCGCTTTCTCACCTTACGTTGTGTTTTCAATCGGAACCGGGCTGGCATTCGGCCTAGGTGCCACCTACAAATCGTTTGCACTGATAGCGCCCGCAGCCGCCGCACTGTGGTGCGCCATTTTGCTGGGAGCACCCGCCCTGAACTGGCGCTTGCTGCTGCGAACAACCCTCTGCGTGGGCCTCAGTACGGTGGTGGGTCTGGGAATTTTTGCACTTTGGTTTCTTCTCGATCCTGATCCCGCAGCGGTCTGGCGCGAGTTTGTGATCGGTGAAAACGCCGGCAAGATGATGGACAAACAGGGCTATTGGCATGAGGCGCTTCATGGTGGCAGTTCCAGCCTGTGGGCCATGTTGCTGGCGTATGTCGAGAACGCGGGGCTGCTGGCGTTTGTCGTGCTCGGCCTGGCGGGGGTCGGGCTGTCGGCATTCATTCAACAGTTTCGCCAGAGAAGCACTTTAAAACCGCTTCCACGCCATGTCTGGGTTTTGCTGGCCTGGCTGGGCGTGTGGCTGATGGTATTCAGCCTGCCGAGCCAGCGCTCGGCGCGCTACGTGATTCCTGCCATGCCCGCACTGGCCATGTTGATCGCACTGTATTGGCAACAAATCGCCCGCGGCTGGTTTCTGGCGTCGATGCTCCTGGTGGGGGTTGCAACGCTGGCACTCGGGCGCATTGGCTGGGTCATGCATGACTTGCAGATCGCCTCCCTGACGGCGTGGATGTCCGCATTGGCAGTCGTGTTGACAACTGGCGCAGTGACTTTGGCAGGCGCTTTGAAGCCGACGTGGACGCGTGCCTGCACGGTCGCCGGGTGCCTGCTGGTGTTCGCAGGTTTTGGCCTCACCGTGGCACCGCTGGATGGCGCGTCCGGGCGCTACGATTCAGCCGCCAACGCCGGCCTGTCAAACGCCCGCATAGCCGTTCCGAGCAATTTCAACGCGCAATATGAGCGCTTTCAATTCCTGCTGCCGGGCAACCACTTCGTGCCGTTTGATTTTGATGTGATGGGCACCGGTCCGGCTGCACTTGAGAAACTGCAAGCGCTGTTAAAGCGTCATGATGCAGTGGTGTGGGTTCAGACCGACCCTGCAGTGCGCACAGCGCCGTGCTTGCCAAACTGCAACATCCTGGCAAGCCGGTGGGTCGTCAAGGAGCGCCACAAAAGTGGCGAGATCACTTTGGCCAACCTTTGGCTGCCACACACCTGGCTGTTCAGCCGCGAATGGCTGTTGACCCGCTGACCTGATCAGGTAGCTGGCCGCTTGCGTGCCCGCCAGTTCAGCAGCGCACTCACCACCAAGGCCAGCCACAGCCACGGGTCCATCAACGCGTCAAAAACATTGCCGGTTGTCAAGCGTGTCGTTACAAACAAAGCCAAAACCAGGAGCACCAGCCCGGCCCGGCCTGCGCGCCCCCACCACCAGAATGCGGCGGCAAGGCCGGCAAAAAAAGCCAGCATCGCGGTGCTATGGCCCCAGCGGTAAAGTGAAATCGGAAACACCAGGAATGTATCGAGCAGCAAAACTAGTCCCAGCGAAATACCCGACCAGTGAACCACCGAACTGCCCTGTATCCAGACTGGACCCCGATTGGGGAAATCGCCTTGTGCGTCCGCCAGCCGGGCACGGCCAAAGTGCCCAGCCAGCGCCTCGGTGCAAAGCACCACTGTCATCAAACTCGGCAGCTGAAAGGCCAGGCCCAGCCAATAAGTGGGCGACCAGCCACCTGGCAAAAAAAACCAAACCGCAACCACCACGGCGATCCATTTGCCGCGTGGCTTTGCCAGGCTGCCGGTCACAAACAGCGCGCCGTACACCAGCACCACGCCCCAAAACACTGGGAACGCCCAGCGCGTCAAGACGGCACCCGGCTGCGCAGGCGTGGCGGTTGAAATGAAAGCGGCCCAGAGGCTTTGAAGGTCCATGTTGAATTCTTTTACTTTTGATTGGGTTGCGGTTCAAGTGCAAAGCGCTGCCAGGCGATGCGGGTACGCCCCTCGGTGTAGGCCACCCAGACACTGCCATCGGCCAATGCCATCGACGGGTAGGAAAACTCGGCACCGGCATCACCTCGCGCCAAGGTTTGAACCCGCACCCAGTCTACGGCGTTGCCGGATTCGCTCAAGTCCAGCACCTGGCGCGACCGCGCGGAGGAGTTGTGGGCCAACAAATAGTGATTCGGCGCGAATGCCAACGCTGCAATGGATGTGTCCGGGTTGATCAGGTGACTTTGCGGCAGGTCCTGCCAGGTCTGCCCGGCATTGCCGGTTTGCGCCATGGCAATCTTGCCGTCAATCCGGTTGTCGCGCATCAGCGCCAGCCAGCGGGTTTCAGTCAACGCCAGCAGGTTGGGCTGCAAGCTATGCGACTGGCGGGATATCACGCCCATGCCCTTGAAATCGCCCCGCGCATCAAACCGCAAGGCCACCGGGTGTTTGATGCCGATCTCAAAGTAGACCGGCAGCATCATTCCGCCGTCGGCCAGCGTCATAGGCGAGCCGCGAACCAGGAAACTGATGTTCCATAGCCAGGAAAGGGGCAGGATCTTTGGCGCTCCAAATGCCAATCGATTGGCTTCGTTGCGGTCATCGCTCTGACGCAGATGCAGGATGCGCCCGGCCGCCCAACCGCCCCAGCCGGTGGCAACCACGAACAGGTGAATCCGCCCTTGCGGGTCGAGCCAGGCCACGGGGTTTCCCAGGCGGCGCAAACCGAAGCCGAGTTGTTCGCCAACAACTTCCCGGTTGACGACAAACCTGGCCGCCAGCCACTGCTGCGTGGCACGCTCGAAGCACGACTGCGCAATCTGCACGTCGGGGGCGCTCTCGCGCGTGCCGGCAAACCAGAACGCCATCAGCGCGCAGCGATGCCCCTCGGGCATGGCCAACAAGTTGCTCGCATGGGCGCTGGGCGTGTTGGCGGGCATCGGCAGATGGCCGTTCGCCTTGAGCACCCACTTGTCAGGCACCCGGGCATTGGCGGTCTGCCCGCTCAGAACCAGGCTGCCCACGGTGCGCCCGTCCGTCTGCGGCCACGCCGCGCGCGCCAGCTCCGGCATTGGGCCGTGGCGGCTGAAGTCCAGCCCAACGAGCATCAGCCAAGCGCCAATTGCCAGCACCCAACGTTGCGTCCTGCCGGTTAATTGAAGCCGACGCACTGTCATCGAAACACGGTCAACGCTGCAAGGCCCAGCACAATCACCGCGTAAGGGTAAGCCACGGTGGGTCGGCAGGCGTTCAGCGCATATTCACGCAACAGGCCCAAACTGTTGGTCCTTTGCGCTTGCCATTGCGAATGCAGTTGAAACGGCGCCGATGATTCGCCCGCAAAGGTGGCCGCTAAATCTTGCTCCGCTGCAGAACCACCGTCAGGCAATAAGTTTTGGTGCTGGCACTGGCGGATCAGTCGCTCAACCCGTATCAGGCGCAGCCCCAGGCGGCTTTGTGTGGTCCTGAAAATCCCTTCCTGCAACCAAAGCAGAAGCACCACAACGCCCACGACTACCGCCGGCAAATTTGCCACAAGCAGCACGACTGCCAGCACCACCGTCGCCAGTTTGAGCGCCAGAGCAACGCGTTCATGGTGCGCATGGTTGTTTTGCAGCGTTACCCATTCCTGGCCCAGCAAGCCCAATGCACCTGCCTCAAACATCACACCCATGCCAATCACCCCATCGCGAAATCAGTCGCCAACCTATGAACACAAACTAGTCTACCCGCTGTTCCAGGTACCAGGCAGCGCTTTATGATGTCGCCTTGTCTCTGAGTTAACCCATATCCGCCCTATGACCACTACCACTTCTGCGACCCAATGCCTGCCCCCGTTTCATCTGGCGTTCCCGGTTCATGACCTGGCTGCCTCGCGCCTTTTTTATGGCGATTTGATGGGCTGCCCGGAGGGTCGCAGCTCTGACGAGTGGATTGATTTCAATTTCTACGGCCACCAGATTGTTTGCCACCTGGTTGAAGGTGCGACCGCCCGACGCCCGACCAACGCGGTGGATGGCCACGACGTGCCTGTGCCGCATTTTGGCGCGGTGCTGCCGATTGCCCAGTGGCAGGCGCTGGCCGATAAGCTGACTGCGGCGGGCACGGATTTCATCATCAAACCCTACATCCGCTTCAAGGGAGAAGTGGGCGAGCAGGCGACCATGTTTTTGCTGGACCCGAGCGGCAACGCGCTGGAGTTCAAGTCCTTCAGGGATCTGAGCTCTCTTTTTGCGAAATAGCGCGCGAAGCAGTGCGCGAAGCAATCACGCCGCCGCCCAGGCAGACATCACCGTCGTACAAAACGGCGGATTGGCCCGGCGTGACGGCCCATTGCGGCTCGGTGAAATCCAGGCTGAAACTGTCTGCGCGCGCGGCACCCAGCGTGCAGGTTGAATCAACTTGCCGATATCGGCATTTGGAACCATAAGTCCCCAAGGACGGCGCGGCGCCCGCCACCCAGCTTGAATCCTCTGCCGAGAGTGAGTGCGATTGCAGCCACGCGTGGTCGTGCCCCTGCACCACCCACAACGTGTTGGAATCGACATCTTTTCGTGCAACAAACCAGGGCAGATGCTCGCCCACGCCGCGCTGCCCACGCGCCTGCGCGGCTTTCAAATCCGCGCCTTTGGCCTTGACCCCGCCAATGCCAATGCCCTGGCGCTGGCCCAGCGTGTAGAAGCTCAAGCCGACGTGCTCGCCCAGCACACGGCCCCGCTCGTCCTTGATCGGGCCAGGCTCCTTGGCGATAAAGCGGTTCAAAAAATCGCGAAATGGCCGCTCTCCGATGAAGCAGATACCGGTGGAATCCTTCTTTTTGGCATTGGGCAGGCTAATGTCAAGGGCAATCTCGCGTACCGCAGTTTTTAGCAGCTCGCCAACGGGAAACAGGGTTTTGCTGAGTTGCGCCTGGTTCAGGCGGTGCAAGAAGTAGCTTTGGTCTTTGCTTGCATCCAACCCTTTGAGCAGCTCTTGTCGGCCCGTGGCCTCATTGAGTCGAACCCGCGCGTAGTGGCCCGTGGCAATATGCGATGCACCCAGGCGCATGGCGTGATCCAGAAAGGACTTGAACTTGATTTCCGCATTGCACAGGATGTCGGGGTTGGGCGTGCGTCCCGCTCGGTATTCGTGCAAAAACGCCGCAAAGACGCGGTCTTTGTACTCGGCAGCAAAGTTGACGTGCTCAATCTCAATCCCCAATATGTCCGCCACGGCGGCGGCATCGACGAAATCGACGTTGGAGGCGCAATATCCATCCTCTTCTTCATCGTCCCAATTCTTCATGAAGATGCCCACCACCTCGTGCCCCTGCTTTTTAAGCAGATAGGCGGCGACGGCGGAATCCACTCCGCCGCTCAACCCCACGACGATGCGCTGTTTGACTGCCATAGGCGATGGATTATCCCAGCCGACTGGGTTATGTGCCGCGACGGCCCAGAACACCCGACAGTGCTATCCACGCAGAACGACGCGTGGCTTGTAAAAGGCCTGTCGACTTTTTTTTACAGTCAGCCGCTAATCTCCAGCCAGAAGCGCTGGTGACAAACTTTTACACACCCATGTTACAGAAATCAGCCTTAGGTCGCCTTGCGGTGACCTAAGGCTTTTTGTGAGCCGTGCAAAGGCTCACGAAGGTTCACTGTGCGTGCCCGCGTTGACCCTACCACGCGCAAATTCAGACGCATATTCAGGCGCAAAAACGGCTGTAAAAAATCCCGACAGGCTGGGTGCACACCGATTTCCCGCAGTCTCGGAACCGGCGGTCAGGCGAGCGTAGCGGTCGCATCCATGGTCAGCCAGCCGTCATGGTCGCGCGCCCACAGATGGATAGTTTTACCGTCCGAAGCGGGCTGGCCGTGCACCGAGAACGGGTTGATGTCAAAGGTCGGCCGCACTGCCTTGAATTCAAAACGCAATACGCGCGCATTGGGCAACTGGCGCCGCAGCAAGTCCATCAACAGCGTGGCGATCAGCGGGCCGTGCACCACCAGGCCGGGGTAACCCTCCACATCGAGGGCGTACTTGCGGTCGTAGTGAATGCGGTGCCCGTTGAAAGTGAGTGCCGAGTAACGAAACAGCAGCACGTCATCTGGCACGCGGTGCCGCTGCCAGGCCGAGTCTGCGGGAGC
>JANOMD010000487.1:0-3822 GCA_031420135.1 Rhodoferax sp.
GCGATGGCGAGGTGACAGTCTCGGTCGCCTATTCAACGCTCAACTTCAAGGACGGCCTGGCGATCACCAATAAAAGCCCGGTGGTGCGCAACTGGCCCATGGTGGCGGGCATCGACGGTGCCGGCACGGTGCTGGAGTCCAGCCATCCCCACTGGAAAGCGGGTGACAAATTCATTCACAACGGCTGGGGCGTTGGCGAAACACGCTGGGGCTGCCTGGCTGAAATGGGGCGGTTGAAGGGCGATTGGCTCGTCAAATTGCCCCAAACGTTCACCGAGCGCCAGGCCATGGCAATAGGCACGGCGGGCTATACCGCCATGCTGTGCGTGCTGGCGCTGGAAGACCATGGCGTCACACCGGGAAGCGGCGAAGTGCTGGTCACCGGCGCCACCGGTGGTGTGGGCAGCGTGGCCATCGCGCTTTTGGGCAAATTGGGCTACCAGGTGGTCGCGGCGACCGGAAAAATCAGCGAGGAGGCCTATTTGAGGTCACTCGGTGCCAGCGCAATCATTGACCGGGCCACGTTGTCAGCAGCCGGCAAACCGTTTCAAAAGGAACGCTGGGCGGGCGTGGTGGATGCCGTGGGGTCGCACACGCTGGCGAACGCGCTGGCCCAAACCCGTTACGGAGGCGTGGTGGCCGCGTGCGGTCTGGCGCAGGGCATGGATCTGGCCACCACGGTGATGCCGTTCATATTGCGCGGCGTCACGCTGGCAGGTGTGGATTCGGTCATGGCACCACTGGCCAAACGTCAGCGTGCCTGGGACCGTCTGGCGACTGACCTGAACCCTGCGCTGCTGGAAACCATGCTGGTCGAAGTTCCGCTGTCCGGCGCGATCGACCAGGCCCACGCGTTGATGGCCGGGCAGGTGCGCGGTCGGGTGGTGGTGAAAATCAGCGGTTGATTCTTCGCCGGGGAAAACCCATTGGCGGTCACCGGCCTTTGAACACCGCTTTGCGGCGCTCCAGAAATGCCTGGCCGCCTTCACTGGCGTGCGCAGATAGTGCCATGCAAGAGACTGCGATGTCTCCCTTTGGACTGGCAGCCACAACGCGCTGACTCACAATACCGAATTCACACTTGTTGGAGACCACCATGACCGAAACCCAAAACTTGCCAATGATTGACACTTCGCTGGGCGTTCCCGCAGGCTTCAAGCCCCGCCACTTTGGCGAAGGGTTTACAGAGGTCAACGGCCCGCTTTACACGCGTCGCTCTGAAAACGGACTGCAAATGGGTTTTCGTGTGGAGTTGAGGCACACCAACCCGATGAAGATATGCCACGGCGGCATGATGGCCACTTTTTGCGACATGCTGTGCCCGATGACCGCCCACCTGGTCTGCAAGGAAGCCACCGGACGCTTTTTGCCGACCATCAACCTGCAGATTGATTACCTGTCAGCCGCACCGCTGGGTGCCTGGGTCCAGGGCGAAGCCGAAATACTGCGCGTGACCCGCAACATGGTCTTCATGCAGGGTCTGGTCACTGCCGATGGCGTGAATGCGGCGCGCGTCAGCGGCATCTTCAAAATCGGTGCGTTGTTTGACGGCAGCAATAAAGGCTAGCTCGATGTCCCGAATACTGGCTGTCACGGATCAGCATCCCTTTGTCGGGCTGGACGTGGCCTGGCTGGTAGAAATGCGTGCTCAGACGCGGCGAGACCATCCCTTTCTGGTCTGGGCACCGTTCAGCGGCGCTGACCAGACCTGGACCTACGGTCAATTTCATGACCGCGTCGGTCGCATTGCCAGCGGACTGGGCAAGCGCGGTGTAAAGCCCGGTGACCGGATCTTGATTCATCTAGACAACTGCCCCGAGGCGCTGCTGGCCTGGTATGCCTGCGCCTGGATCGGCGCGGTCGCCGTTACCACCAATGCACGTGCCGTGGCTGATGAGCTTGCCTATTACGCCGAGCACAGCGGCGCGGTGGCGGGCATTACCCAACCGCAATTTGCCGAGTTGGTGGCCAAAAGCTGCAAGGGTCTGCGCTGGCTGGCGGTGACGGCGGATGACAACGGCGACGCGCCCGCCCGACCCACCGAAGCTGCGCAACATTTCGACGCATTGGATGGCGAGCCGCCGCTGCGCCTTGCGCCCAACCCGCTGGCCCCGTGCAGCGTGCAATACACCTCGGGTACGACGTCGCGCCCCAAGGGTGTCCTGTGGACCCACGCCAACGCGCTGTGGGGCGCGCGCATCAATGCCGTGCATGAAGACCTGCGTGCCGATGACGTGCACCTGGTTCATCTGCCGCTGTTCCACACCAACGCGCAGGCCTATTCGGTGCTGGCCACGTTATGGGCCGGTGGCACGGCGGTGATCCAGCCGCGATTTTCAGCCAGCCGCTTCTGGGCCACGTCTTTGAAGCACCGCTGCACCTGGACGTCGGTTGTGCCGTTTTGCGTGAAGGCGCTGATGCCGCTGGAAGTGCCACAACAGCACAATTACCGCCTGTGGGGCAGCGCCTTCAATGAGCCGCCGACGGACGCTCATTTTGGCGTCAAGACCATGGGCTGGTGGGGCATGACCGAAACCATCACCCACGGCATTGTGGGCAGCCCGCATTTGCCGAATCGTTCCATGTCGATTGGCCGGCCCGCGCCGGAATACGAGATTGCCGTGGTCGATGACGACAGCGTTCCCAAGCGCGATGCGCGCCAGGTCGAGCCGGGCGGCAGCGGCTTTTTGCTGATTCGTGGCATTCGCGGTTTGAGCCTTTTTCAGGAGTATTCGGGCAACCCCAAAGCCACGGCCGACAGTTTTGACGAAGATGGCTGGTTTCGCACTGGCGACCGCATCAATGTGCTGGACGATGGCAGCTTGCAGTTTGGTGATCGCAGCAAAGACATGCTCAAAGTGGGTGGCGAAAACGTCGCGGCATCGGAGATCGAACGCGTGGTGCTGCAAGTGCCCGGCGTGTTCGAATGCGCCGTGGTGGCCCGCAAGCACCCCATGCTCGATGAAGTACCGGTGCTGTTCGTGCGGCCCGCAGAAGGCGCGCCCGCCGACCTGGCCGACCGCGTCCTTGCGGCCTGCGCAGAGCAATTGGCGAGTTTCAAGCGGCCGCATGAGCTGCGCATGGTGAGCGACTTTCCGCGCTCCACTCTGGAAAAAATTGCGAAAGCGCAGTTGCGGCGGCTGCTGTCCGATGCGGCGTGAGGGCAGCGCTGCGGTTCGACCTCAAGGCCAACCTCAAACCCGCATTAACGTGCTCTTGCCAAACAGGCTTTCCACCAGGTCCACCGCCAGCTCTGCGGTGCGGTTGCGAATGTCAAAAGCCGGGTTGAGCTCGACGATGTCCAGTGACGACAAACAGCCAGTATCGGCAATCATCTCCATGCACAACTGCGCTTCGCGGTAGGTCGGTCCGCCACGCACGGTGGTGCCCACGCCGGGGGCGATGTCCGGGTCCAGAAAATCGACATCCAGACTCACGTGCAAGTGGGTGGTGTCGTCCATCTGCGCCAATGCCTGGCTCATGGCGTGGCGCATGCCCATCTCGTCGATGTAGCGCATGTCAAACACTTCGATGCCAATGTCGTGCACCAACTTTTTCTCGCCTGCGTCGACGCTGCGAATGCCGATTTGGCGCAGGTCTTTGGGGTTGAGCGCAGGGCGCACGGCGCTGAAGCCGCCAATTTCAACCAGCGCCGGTGGTCCCTTGCCGCACAGGCAGGCCACCGGCATGCCGTGGATGTTGCCGCTGGGCGTGAGGGTGGCGGTGTTGAAGTCGGCGTGCGCGTCAAACCACAGCACGCGCAAGCTTTTGCCAAGCAGTCGGCAATGGCGCGACACGGCGCTGATCGACCCAATGCCCAGG
>JANOMD010000488.1:0-1943 GCA_031420135.1 Rhodoferax sp.
ATCTTGAAGCGCGGGTCGGCGATGCGCGCCTGTAGTTTGCCGTCGTCCGTAAGCAGCAGCAGCCCCTCGCTGTCAGCGTCCAGACGGCCCGCCACATAAAACCCAGGCAAGTCAATGAAATCCTTGAGGCCACGCCAACGCCCTTCAGCCGTGAATTGACTCAGCACACCGTAGGGCTTGTTGAACCGGATCAGGCGGGCGGGGTCAGGCGTGTCCATGCCAGCGCAGCATAGCATTGCAGGTTGGCCCGGCCGTTGTGTTCAGGGCGAAAATGTCGCGCAGCACGCGCCTCCCTAATTGGTCAGCGTAATCCTCTGCCAACGCCCCTGTTTTTTTACCGACAGATGAAACCGGCCCCAACGCTGTAGGATTGGCAAAAAAGGAGGGCCGATGGCAACCAACACCAACCAGAAACTCGCCGTCCTGATCGACGCCGACAACGCGCAGGCATCCGTCATCCAGGAGCTGCTGGCCGAGGTGTCGCGCTACGGCACCGCTACCATCAAGCGTGCCTATGGCGACTGGACCACCACTAACCTCAGAGGCTGGAAAGAGGTGCTGCACCGCATGGCGATCCAGCCCATCCAACAGTTCAGCTACACCACCGGCAAAAATTCGACCGATGCATCCCTCATCATCGATGCCATGGACGTGCTGCATACGGGCGCAGTAGACGGGTTTTGCCTGGTCTCAAGCGACAGCGACTTCACCCGCCTGGCCACGCGCATCCGCGAGGCGGGGCTGGTCGTCTACGGCTTCGGCGAACGCAAAACGCCCGAGCCGTTTGTGGCGGCTTGCGATAAGTTCATTTATACGGAAATTTTGCGTACTAAGCCAGAGGAGCCCAAAGCTGAGATTGCGCTGATTGAGGCCAATGCGAAGCCAGTGGCAGATGTCGCTGAGTTACCCGAATTGCAACCGATGATACTTACCGCACTTGACGCAGTCGCCCGTGATGATGGTTGGGCTCCATTGGGGCCTGTCGGCAGTCAAATGAACAAAAACAACCCTTCGTTTGATCCAAGAAATTATGGGTTTTCACAACTCAGCAAGCTCATGCGTAAGCAGGAATACCTAGATTTGAAGGAAGTTTCTATCGGTGATGGATCGACCGGTGTGCATATTCACGTGCGGCGAAAGAGTGCATCTGTGCCAGGGCGGTGAAGACCGAATCGCCAAACCAGCCTCACGCACATCCCACAAAAAGGCGCGCGGGTCATGCCGCATAGACGGCTTCACGGTTGCGGTTGATGCTGGCCAGCCGATAGGGGTTACGCACTGCTCCGAGTTCCACCAAATCAACGCCACGGCCGAGCAATTGCTCCAGATCGGCTTTGGCGCCAAAAAAGGAATTCAGGCCGGGCGCCGCGTCCGCCGCGAACTCCACCAAAAAATCAGCGTCGCTGCTGGCGGGGTCGAAGTCATCCGCCCGCGCGGTCGAGCCAAACACTTCCAACTTGCTGATGCGGTAGCGCTGGCAGATGGCAGAAATGGCTGAGCGGTGTTGGGCGATGGCGGGGTGCATAGACCAAAGTTTAACGTCGCTGGTTAGTTGTGTGCCGAATTGGCGAATAGAAAACACGTTTTATGCGTGAATAGCTACAATAAGCGTAGCAAAAAGCATGCCAATCGCTAAAACGACGACCCCTGCGCGCTCAGGAACGCCAACTCTTCTGCACTGGAGGCGCGGCCCAGAATCGCGTTGCGGTGGGGAAAGCGGCCAAAGCGGTCGATGATGGCTTTGTGGCGCAGCTCGAAATCCAGATTGCCTTCGATGCCCGGCTGCGAAAACAGCGTCACCGCCTGCGCATGCACCAGAGCGGACTCGCTATGCATGTAGGGCATGTAGGCAAACACGCGCTGCGCCAGGGCCAAGCTGCGGTCCTGCCCGCTGGCCACCAGCTCTTGCGCAAGCACTAACGCCAGCGCGTCCTGCGCAAAAG
>JANOMD010000489.1:0-3753 GCA_031420135.1 Rhodoferax sp.
AGCGATGGGCCGCAAACAGGCTGAAATGCTCAGCGTGGCGATGCAGGAAATCCAGGCAAACGCCAACGTCAAGGGCGTGGCCGGCAGCATGGGAGACCCTGCCAAACAGAGTGAGATTGCCAAGAAAGCCTATGCCAAGGCCGTTGCCGACGTGAAGGACTTGGCCGACATGGCCCGCAAGGCGCAAACTGATTCGATGGCCAGCATCACCAAGCGCGCCAATGAGCACATGGCAGAAATCAAGAAGATGATGACGCCCAAGTAGCCTGCCCTGCTCAAGGACCGCATCCTGTTCGGCAGCGACTACCCGCTGATCACGCCCGACCGCTGGATGGCAGACTTTGAAGTGGCCGGTTTCAAAGATGAGGTGAAGCCGCTGATCTTGAAGAAAAATGCGATGCGGTTGTTGGGCCTCGAGTGAATGCACTGACCTGATGGGTGTCTTGATTGACATGCCGCACGCGCGATGAAAGCCATTGCGACACTGGCCGACATCGAAGCGCTGGAGTCGCAGCCGTATGAATCAGTGGTGCTTGCTCGAACAACCTATGAGCTGATCGCACGCGCTGCAGCCCGGTTTCCGCAGCGCGAGGCGTTTCGCTATTTGCCCGATGGTGACCTGGCCACTGAACCCCATCGCATCCGCTATTCGCTATTGTTGGAGAACATCCAGCGCGCGGCAAACTTGTTCCGCTCGCTTGGCGTGGGGCCTGATGGTGCAGTGGCCATCCTTGCGCCCAACATTCCCGAGACGCAGTACGCCTTGAGGGGTGCGCAGGTCGCGGGGCGGGCTTGCCCGATCAATTATTTGCTGCAAGCGGATCACATTGCGGCCCTGCTCAAGGCATCCAATGCCAGGCTGATTGTGGCACTGGGGCCCAATGAGGAACTCAATTTGTGGCCGATGGTACAAAAGCTGCGGACGCTGTGTGATCTGCCAGTGATGCAGATACGCGTGGGCGACAACGTGGCCACAGGTGTGGCGGTTTTTCAGGATGAAATTGCGCGCCAGCCGAGTCCTGGGTCGGGCGCCGGATGGTACGAAGAAGAACAATCTGGCAATCAAAATTCAATCCACTCTGCCAGCCGCATCGCCGCCTGCTTTCACACCGGTGGCACTACCGGCGCGCCCAAACTGGCTGTGCACACGCATGGCAACGAGGTGCACACCAGCAGCCTGGCGCCGCTGTTTTATGGCTTTGATGAACACACGGTCGAGCTCAACGGATTTCCGCTGTTTCATGTGGCGGGGGCGTTTGTCTATGGCCTGGCGCTGCTGTCGGTGGGCGCGACGCAGGTGTTGCCCACCTTGAGCGGCATGCGCAATGCGGCCTTCGTCAAAAACTACTGGAAGTTTTGTGAGCGTGAAAAAATCACCGCGCTGGCCTGCGTGCCGACGATTCTGGCCACGCTGGTGAATGCGCCTGTGGATGCGGACATCTCCTCAATCAAGGTGGCTTACACCGGCGGCTCGCCTCTGCCGTCTGAACTTGCCGCGCAGTTTGAACGCAGGCTGAGCATCCCCGTGCGCAACATTCTGGGCATGACCGAGTGCGCCGGGCTGGTAGCGATCGAGCCGTCGGCAGCGCCGCGCGTGCCCGGTTCCGTCGGCCTGCGCCTGCCCTACACCCAGGTGCGCGTGGTGCCCTGGCGCAATGGCGCGGCGTGTCTGCACGAAGACTGCACTGCGGGGGAAACCGGCATCGTCGTGATTCGCGGCCCGCATGTCAGCCCGGGTTACTCCGACCCGGCGCGCAACGCTGGCATGTTCGAGACGCTATCCAATGGCGAGCACTGGCTGATCTCGGGCGACTTGGGCCAGATTGACAGGGCAGGCTATATCCACATCACAGGCCGCGCCAAAGACGTCATCATCCGCGGTTCCCACAACATCGATCCGGGCCTGGTTGAAGAAGCCTTCCTCGCCCACCCCGCCGTGGCGCTGTGCGCCGTGGTGGGCGAGCCCGATGCCTATGCGGGTGAATTGCCGGTGGCGTTTGTGACCTTGAAGCCAGGTGCGGTGATTGACGCACAGGAACTAATGCAGGCCGTCGCAGCCACGGTGTACGAGCGCCCCGCCGTGCCCAAAAGAGTCACGATCATCGACACCATGCCCGTGACGGCGATTGGCAAAATCTTTAAACCCACGCTGCGGCTCAAGGCGATGGAGGTCAAGCTGATGGAGATGCTGGATGGCGTCGCGCCGGGGCGGACGCTGGCCGTGGTGGGTGAAGACCGGTCTGATGGACAAGTGGCGGTGATCCACATTTCAGGCGTTGAATCGGATGCGATTCGGGCTGACGGGCGGCAGCGGCTGACATCCATTGCAGTAAAGCACGAGATTCAGTTTGCGCCGGCGTCGGGCTGATCCTCACCACCCGCCGCGTTCCAGCCAGGTTTCAACCTGCTCCAGCTTGTCCACACCCCAAAATACTTCTCCATCAACCACCACCGTGGGGGATCCAAACACACCGGCTTTCAATGAGGCATCGACCTCGTCACGCAGCAGTTGTGCCGCGTCAGGGCTTTGCGCGGCGGCAACCAAGTTTGCTGCTGTAACCGTCGCTAAAACCGGAGCAGGCAGCGCAATGGCAAGCAGGTCCACTGGTTCAGACAAGTCAATCCCGTCATGCCAGTACGCATGCAACATGGCCTGCGCCAATGCTTTGGCAGAATCGGGATGATGGCGTTTTGCCCAGGCGAAAGTGCGCCCGGCGGTGAGTGGGTTCATCATTGGCGCATCGGGCGCGCGGCCCAGTGCGATGCCGTGCAGCCGCGCATAACGCAGCACGTCGCGGGCGGTGTACGGGCCTTTGAGTGGCGTGTCCAGCAAGGGCTTCAGACCCATGACTTTCATGACGGACACGCCCAGCAGCATCGGGTGCCACTGCACGGCGCGGCCATGTCGCGCTGCCAGCGTGTCAATGCGCAGCGAGGCAAAGTAGCCAAACGGCGAGATGAAATCAAAGTAAAAGTGCAGGGGTGCTGGTGCAATCATTGAGGCTGTTTCGATCAAATTACATCAAACCGGATAGAAATAAAAAGATATTAAAATAGTAGCTAACTATGTATATTACACGAGAGCTATAGGCACTTTTCACCCTTAAAACCCCCTAACAGATGCCAAATACGGCAAACCATGCAATGCCGCCATGCCTGCAATCACCGTAAACGCCATGTTGCCGCGTGTTTTGACCGCCACGGCGAAGGCAATGGAGGCGGCAAGGTAGCGTGGCCATTGCTCCAGCCCGGCCACCTGGCCGTCCACCATGACCACGCCGCTCAAAACAATGGCGCCGAAGATGGCCGGCACCATCAGTTTCAAGACGCCCATCAACCACAGGGGCATGTCGCGCTTGGCAAACAGGCCGATGAAGGAATAGCGGATCAAAAACGTGCCCACGGCCAGGCCCGCCACCACTAGCCAGCTTTGTGTGCTGTCCATCGCTGAACTCCTTTCTCTGCCAGCTGGCCGGCCATCAAGCCCGCCAGACAGGCCACGACCAGCCCCAGTTTGAGCGGCAGGGCGAACAGCAGCACGCTGGCTATTCCGCCTGCGGCGGCGGCGACCCCCATGGGCACACTGCGAATCGCCGAGGCGCAGATGGCAATGAACGACAGGGGAATGGTGAAGTCAAGTTGCCAGGCGGCGGGGATCACGCTGCCGGCAAAAATGCCCACGGCACAAAACAGCACCCAAAACGGCCAGATCATCGACGACAGTCCGGCGTAGTAAGCCAGCAGATGCGCATC
>JANOMD010000490.1:0-2243 GCA_031420135.1 Rhodoferax sp.
GGGTTGAAGTAAAGGTCAGTGAGTTTTTTTGACTCAATCTGGCGCGACTTGCTGTACAAAATCGTGACATTCATCAGGTAGGACACCAGTGACGGAAACCGGAAGCGTCGCTTGGCGCGGGGGCGCAGCCGGTCGCGCAGCAGTGCCCAGCTGCCTGGCACTTCATCATGGTCAATGCGCCTCGCCTTGCCGAAGCTCAAGTCAACGCCGATCACCTTGCCGATGCCTCGCATGCGCCGCATCACATCAACCGGAAAGTTATTGAATGTGCCGCCGTCGCACAGCAGATCGCCATCATGCAGAACCGGCGGCAGCGCTCCTGGAATGGCGATGCTTGCCAGGATGGCTTTGCCCAGGTCGCCACGCAAGATCACTTGTTCTGATGCCTGGGAGTAGTTGCTGGCCACGACAAAACAATTTTTCCAGAGGTCTTCAACGTCGGCCTTTCTTCCCAACAACTCAAATGTTGCGGTTTGAACCAGGTTGCGAAGCCTGCGCCCGGCAATCAGCGAAAGCAAGGGGATGAAGTTGAAGTCGCCTGTCGGATTGATTGCAAACGCGCGGCGGGCAATTGCCAGCACTTCTTCAAGCGGCCGGTCAGATGCCACCAGGGCGGCCATGATGGCCCCGATGCTGGTGCCGCCGACGAAGTCGATTTCGATGCCGTGCTCTTGCAGCGCCTGGTAGATCCCCAAATGGGCGCAACCCCGGGCGCCACCGCCTGCCATAACGAGTCCAATGGCCGTGCCACTTTGTAGACGGGCCAGTCGCGCCATATCTTTGTCCAGGCCCCGGCGGACGTGGACGTGGCTGGACACCGGGCGACGATCAAGCCAGGCCCGCGTGCCAATCGGGCAACGCAACTCGGGTGGGTGCAGCAACACCAGCGTTTCCCCCGCCACGGCCCGGCCGGGCCGCTGCATGAGGCATTGCAATTCGATCTCGTGCAAGACGGGTGGGGCAGTCGCATCTGCCAGCAGCAGCACCACGTCACATGACCGTGCGCAGCGCCTGGTCCACTGTGTCGGTCCTGAGTCACCAAGCAGAATCACATAGTCATGGGCGGCCTCGATTCGATCAAGATACAAAGCGATGCGCTTTTTGGCTTCAACGTTGTCCGCCGCAGATTGGGCCTGTCCGGTTTCCTTCAAATCGCTATCAACGGATGCGGCATCGACGATTCGCACCGAGCCAATTTTTTGAAGCTGTTCGGCCAGCGCCCTGGCGAAAGCAACGAGCGAAATGCCCGTCGTGACGGGGAAAATGGCCAGGGTGACCGGTTGCGCTTCAGTGGAACGTTTCTGTGCCGATTGCAGACGTTTGATGACCTGGCGAGTCAGGGCAATAGAAAGCTGGGAGCTGCTTGCCAGCAGGCGGTTGAAGTCGGCTTTTGCCAGCCGCACCAGAACCGAGTCGCGCACCGCAATGACGGTGGCTGAACGCGGCTCGTCGGTGTAGAGGCTCATCTCGCCAATGACCTGCCCGCGGGCCATTTCACGCACCATGTGCTCAACCCCTGCGTCGTCCACGATGTACGCCTTGAGCCGACCGCTGATCGACAAATACATCGAGTCGCCGGCCTCCCCCTGCACCATCAACGCCTGTCCGGCCGCGACGTCGATCCATTCGAGGTGCTTGCGCAGCAGGGCAATCGACTCGGCGTCAATGTCGCCCAGAAAGGCGCGCAAATGCTGCTCAAGCAACTCGTTTTGGTAAAGAGGGGTCATGTTTAATTATTCTGGTTAGACACGGAGCCGGGGCGGCTCCATTATGCGGCGGGTGAATAGGGCCACCCATCGCTATGTCGGCTCCCGCCCTTGCCCAGGCTCTAACCGCCGGCTCCCAGCCGCGCAGGCGGTCATGCTCATCTTTGGCCCTCGGAACATGCACCGGCTGGTGAACCCCTACGAACGCTCTGCAAGCGCTTTCAGATTGGCCAGGCCTTCCTGGTACTTGCCGCCAACCATTTTGTCCATGCTGAACACCAGCCCCATCAGCTTGGCAACAAACGGGCTGGGCCCGAACATGGCTTGTGTGACCTGCCAGGTTATTTGATTTTCAAGCCGGCAAGTTTCACGTCGTCCAGCGGGTAGTGAAGGTCGAGCGATTTGAGCTTGTCGCGCACCAGCGTGGCAATCATCAGATTACGGTGTGTTTTGGAGTTGGCCGGCACCACCGTCCAGGGTGCCCACGGCGTGCTGGTGGCGCCCAACAGCGCTGCGTAGGCTTTCTGATAACTGGCC
>JANOMD010000491.1:0-3663 GCA_031420135.1 Rhodoferax sp.
CACCTTGAAGGCCTGGACCACGCGTTGCGCAATTTCCTGGTAGTTGGCATCGTTAGTTTTCACCGGCATCGCCTCGCTCAGCATTTTTGCTGCGCCTTCGATGCTGCCGACAAACACCGTGCCCAGGCCGTTCAGCCCCGCAGCCACCGCTCCTTGCAGTGACTCGGGCGCACCCAGGTAGGTCAGCCGGGCGACCAGCGCGCTGGGCGTGATGCCATGCTCAACCAGGCAGACGACCATCGCATTGAACATGCGGGACTCGGCCGGGTTGGGCACGCGACCGGTGAGTTCCAGGAACCCCATGTCGCCAAGGTTAAGCGTGCCCAGGATCTCGGACGGAAAATCCTTGCCGAACAGGGTGATGCTGGAGGCATCGCTCCAGCCGATGTCGGTGCGCATGGGTTTCTTTTCTTTTGCCATTTAATGTGCCTTAAGCATTTCGGTTGCTGATCTGTTGCAGATCGGTGGCGATGTACAAGCCAGCGGGGAGCAGGTGGTGGACGGCGATGTCACGGCCAGAAAACCTCCAACGCGTTGGCGTAGACAAAGCGTTCAATCTGCTCGCGGCTCAGGTCAAGCAGGCGCACATCCCTGGCGGTGCGTTGCATGTCCAGTAACGGGTAGTCTGATGCATAAATCACCTTGTCGCAGCCCCGTGTGCCATGCCAGCGCCCTTTCAGAAAATCGATAAGCGGTTTGGGGTAGGCTTTGGGCGACCACGCTGAGGTGCAGATGTAAAAATTCGGATGACGCGCCGCCAGCCGGATGGAAATGTCAACCCACGGATCGCCGATGTGGTGCGCAATGATTTTCAGGTCAGGGAATGCCAGCGCAACTTCATCGAGGTGCAGCGGATTATTGGTGTCCATGGGCCATAGCGGGCCCGGCATTCCGACATAGGCCAACACCGGCAGCCCCAGTTCGCTGCACACTGCGTAGCTGGGGTAGTACCACTTGTGGTTGGGTAGCAGGCCCCAAGGCGAGGGCGTGATGTGCACCGCTGCGAGGCCCGCATCGGCCGCAGCGCTGCGCAGCAATTGTGGGTTGCGCATGTAATCCCAATAAGTGCCCGCCCCAAGCTCCGGCGGCACCAGTGAGGCACCCCACTTGAACTGATCAGTTGCGCCATCGCAAAACTTTTGCAGTTGACGATGCACGGCAAGCACATTGGCCTCGGGCGTGGGGTAGTAAATCTTGGCCGGCAGCACGGCGCGCTCTACGCCGGCCAGCGCCATCTCCTTGAGCAAGGCATCCTTTTGCACAGCGGACGCCGGGTTGCCATCCGCATCGCTGCGGTTGAAGGTGTGCATGACCCGCTGCAAGCGCCGGTCACCGCTCCAGTCCATGCGGTCACCGCGGGGCGTTGAGGGATCCTCGGCACCCAGCCATGGCGTGTGCAGGAAAGCGTCAATCAGGGGTCCGTCGTACACCGGGTGTTTCCTTCGTCTATTGAGGCTCGATGCCAGCCGCCTTGATCAGTGCATGCCATTTGGGCGTGTCGGTTTTCAGCATTGACGCAAGCTCGGCCGTGGCCACTGGTACCACTTCGGTCGTGATGGTCGCATAGGCAGCTTTCAATTCGGGCCGGGTGAGCGCCAGCCGAATCGCCTGATCCAGTTTCTCAACCACTGCAGGCGGGGTGCCGACCGGTGCGACAACCGCAATCAAGGTTTCGAGTACGGCACCCTTGAGCGTTTCGGATAAAACCGGGACATCAGGTGCGGCAGAACTTCGGTTTCTCGCAGAGATGGCCAGCGCCCGCAAACGGCCGGCCTTGATCTGCGCAACGCCGTTGCCAATATCCACGATCGCTACCGGTATTTGCCCGCCCGCCAGGTCGGTCAGCGCCTGGGGCGTGCCCCGGTAGGGAACGGGGGTCACGTTGGAACCGCTGGCGCTGGTAAACATCGCCAGTGTCACCTGTGCGCTGGCGGCGCCGAATCCTATCGCCAGCGGTGTACTCTGGTTTTTGCCCGACTGGATCAGGTCTGCCATCGTTTTAACCGGAGAATCTGCCCTTACCATGAACATCATGGACGTAGCACCGATGCCAGACACTGGCTGGAAGGCGGTCATCGGGTCGTAGGGAAGGTTTTTTACCAGACTGGCACCGGCAAACATGGTGGAGGAAGCCACCAGCAGTGTGTAGCCATCCGGCTTGCTGCGGGCGACATAATCCGCGCCGATCACGCCCTGCGCGCCGGCGCGGTTGTCGACGATGACCGGTTGCCCCAGGATGGATTGCAGTGCAATGGCCAGGGGACGGGCGACGTTGTCAGTGGCACTGCCAGCTGGATAGGGTGCCACCAGTGTCACGGGCCTGGAAGGAAAGTCCTGGGCCATCGCCTGCGTCACGCCGACGCTGACGACGGTGAACAGGGCAACAGAAAGCCAAGCCTTGACTTGGAGTTTTTTCATCGAGTCTCCATCGCAGATTTTTTGTCAGTTTTGGTCTGCACACAGGCAGAAAACACACAATGTAGAGGGCGTCCCCATCGTTAACAAGCCCAATATTCTGAATGACTATTCAGTAAATGTGAATTATTTAAAGTATTGTGCAGGACAGGGCATATTCATCACATTTGCGGAACAGTCATGAATATTATTTGATTTGTCCGGTGTCGAAGCGGCATCTAAGATGAGCAGCATTCGATCATTCGATCATTCGGAAACATATCTATGCACAGGCAAACCCCGGTTGACGGACCACTCAGCGGCATACGCGTTCTGGACATGACCTCCCTGGGAATGGGGCCCCTCGCCGGGCAGATCCTGGGTGACCATGGGGCAGACGTGATCAAGGTTGAGCCCCTGGCTGGCGACAGCTTTCGCCACATGTCCCCGCAAAGCTCGCCGGGCATGAGCCACGTGTTCCTGCAGTTCAACCGCAACAAACGCAGCATTGCATTGGATCTTAAATCGGATGACGGCAAGCAGGCCCTCCTCAGTTTGCTCAAAAGTTGCGATATCTTCCTCTCGAACACGCGGCCATCTGCCATGAAAAGCCTGGGACTCGACTACGAGGCGATCCGGCTCGTCAACCCCAAGATTATTTTTTGCGGTGCCTATGGTTATTCAGAGCGTGGGCCTTATGCGGGACGCCCTGCGGCCGACGACACCATCCAGGCTATGTCGGGCCTGACGGATCTACAGCGCAGGGTGGCAGGCAGCGCGCAGTTTGTTGCGACCATTGTTGCGGACAAGGCCGTGGGCCTCGCACTGGTCAACGCCGTCCTGGCGGCGCTGATCTATCGGATGAAGACCGGTAAAGGACAATCGATCGAAGTCCCGATGTTTGAAACCATGGTGGCCTTTGTGTTGCCGGAGCACATGGGCGGCAAGGCCTTTGAGCCTTCGCGGGGCGATACCGGCTACAGCCGGATCCTGAACCCGCAAAGGCGCCCCTATGCCACCAAGGATGGTGCGCTTTGCGTATTGCCCTACACCACAGCGCAATGGCTGCGGTTTTTTAAGTTGATCGGGCGCGACGACCTGGCGCAGGACCCGTCGCTACAAGATCCACTTGAGCGGACAGCGCGAATTCCCGAGTTGTACGAGATCATCAGCAAGGTCATGCCGTCGCGAACCACTCAAGCATGGGTGGGCGCGCTGATCGAAAACGACATCATGTTCGGCAGCGTCAATTCCATCGACGACCTGATC
>JANOMD010000492.1:0-1560 GCA_031420135.1 Rhodoferax sp.
CGCCAACCACGCCCGCAGGCTGAAGACCCTCAAGGGCCTCACGCCCGTGCAGTTCATCTGGATGGAATGGCAGGCAAAACCGGATCTATTCTACGAAGAGCCGTGCCATTTGACCGTCGGACCATACAGTTTAACGCATCGCCTGCCAGATCAACGTCTGGTTGCCGCCGAGTTTCGAATAGTTCAGCGGCCTGTAGCCTTCGGCCAACCTGTCAAGCGCATCGCGGTTCGGCATGTCGTCCAGTTGCAGATAGGGATCGATCCAGGCAAGATTGAACCCTTCCAGCGTGTCGCTGCCGTCAAAATAGCTTTGGACTTCACCGGTGATCGCCTGAGTCGCCGCACCACTGTCCAGATCATTGACCGCAAAGGCCACAATCCGGCCCAGAGCCCCACCACAGGACGCCTGCAAGGAAATCCCCTGCCGGTCGAGCAGCAGGGTCGTCACCACCAGCGGCGCAATCGCGTGCAATTGGTACCGCAAGGCATAGCTGCCGCGCCCCATTTCCTGTGGCAGGCTGCCATCCGGGTTGGCCGAGCACATCACATGGCTGACCGACCATGCCGCCCAGCTGCGCAGGGCCGGGTCGTCCAGCACAGCGGCCACACTTGCGCCGCCCAGTGCCGCCCACGCCCGCAGATTGCCCTGGCGGGCGCCATCGGGGGCATCCTGTTCCCAAAACCGGGTCTGTGCCTGCATCAGGCGGGACAGCCATGCCTTGACCGTGTCAATCCGGGTCTGGTCCGTCGCCTGCGGCAGCACTTGCAGCAGCACCAGCCCAAAACCCGCAATCCGCGACCCCACGGTCAGGTTTGCGGTTTCAGAGCCCAGGTCGGACAGCGCATCCGCTTCGGCCCAGACGGCGATTTGCGCGACCACGCAATCCGCAATCGCGCTTTGATCTGCGCCATCTTCAAACACCCCATTGGCCGTTTCGGTCAGATCGCGCAGGAAATCATCCACCGGACGCAACGCATTGTCGGCATCTTCGGAACCCTGGGCATCAATCTGTGACCTTGTGGCGCTGTCGTCGGTGTAACGGCTGCCATATGACAGGCTCAGCACCGGCTCTGGCGTTGCGGCACATTCTGCCTGTGCGGCATGGCTGACCAGGGCGAACCCCACGGCCAGCGCTGATTTCACCACACTCACTGCACCACCTCCAACCGCAATAAATGCGCCAATGCGGCGGCATCGGCATTCCCTGCCCGCTCAGCCTGCTGCAACCATGTCAGGGCAACAACCCGGTCTTGTGGCAACCCGATGCCAAAGGCCATCGCCCGGCCGAATTCCGCCATAGCGACAATATCACCACCCTCTGCCGCCTCTTGCAGCCAGCGGGACGAAGTCTGCAGATCGGCCAGACTGGCCGCCGTATCGCGCAACACCAAAGCATAGGCGCGCTTGGCCACGATATCACCGCGTTGCGCCGCCTGCAGAAACAGGCCGCCGATATCCTGGCGCGCATCAACCGCCGCGCGCACATCGGGATCGGCCAAACGGTAGTTTTCCAGCACATAGGCGTCCTCGTCGTCAAACGCCAAAAGCGCCAAAAGGTG
>JANOMD010000493.1:0-5166 GCA_031420135.1 Rhodoferax sp.
AACCGCATTTGGTCATAAAAATCGCGTTTTTCGAGAAACTCAGGTTAAAAATTAACCTGCAGGTTAATTTATCTGGCGCTTTCAGCCCGCCGCCCGCCGCGTCAAAATCTCAAACGCCGGCAGCGTTTTGCCTTCCAGCACCTCCAGAAAGGCGCCGCCGCCGGTGGAGATGTAGCTGATTTTGTCTTCAATGCCATATTTGGCAATGGCCGCCAGCGTGTCGCCGCCGCCGGCGATGGAGAAGGCGGTTGAATCGGCAATGGCGTGGGCCAGCACCTTGGTGCCGTTTTCAAATGCTGCCATTTCAAACACGCCGACCGGGCCATTCCAGACGATGGTGCCCGCAGACTTCAACTGCTTTGCAAGCAGCGCGGCGGTTTGCGGGCCAATGTCCAGGATCAGGTCATCGTCGGCCACGTCCGTCGCGGCCTTCACTGTCGCCGCCGCATCGGCAGAAAAGGTTTTGGCGGTGACGACATCGATGGGAATCGGCACGGCCGCGTTGCGCGCTTTCATGGCCTCAATCACGGCCTTGGCATCGTGTACCAAATCCGCCTCAGCCAGGCTTTTACCGATCTTCAAGCCCGCCGCCAGCATGAAGGTGTTGGCAATGCCACCGCCCACAATGAGCTGATCGACCTTGGCAGACAGGCTCTTCAAAATCGTCAGTTTGGTCGAGACTTTGGAGCCCGCCACAATCGCTACCAGCGGGCGTTTGGGGTTGGCCAGCGCGGCGGTGATGGCGTCCATTTCGGCAGCCAGGAGCGGCCCCGCGCAGGCGACAGGCGCGAATTGCGCGATGCCGTAAGTGGACGCCTCAGCGCGGTGGGCGGTGCCAAACGCGTCGTGCACAAAGATGTCGCACAACGCGGCCATTTTCCGGCTCAAAGCCTCGTCGTTTTTTTTATCGCCTAGGTTGTCGCGGCAGTTCTCCAGCAGCACCAATTGGCCGGCAGCAAGCGGCTGACCGTTGACTTTGAAGCCGTCCACCCAGCCACTGATGAGGGGAATGTCGCGGCCCATCAGCTCGCCCAGGCGTTTGGCCACCGGCGCGAGCGAATCGGCGGGCTTGAACGCACCTTCCACAGGTCGGCCCAGGTGCGATGTCACCATGACTGCGGCACCCGCGTCCAAGGCCATTTGGATGGCAGGGATGGAGGCGCGGATGCGGGTGTCTTCGGTGATTGCGCCTGCGTCGTCTTGCGGAACGTTCAGATCAGCGCGGATGAAAACACGTTTGCCGCTGACTTTGCCTTGGGCGCAGAGGTCTGCGAAGCGGATGACATTCATGGGGAATTGCTTTCTTTTTTTTCGGTGGCGGGATATGGCGCAAACCGCATGCCGGGCTTAATCTCAAACCCGCGCAGCAGGTCAGCGGCACTCAGGCGTTTGCCGCCGGGGCGTTGAAGCTCGGTCAAGATCACTGCTGAATTCATGGCAGACACCACAATCGCTTCAGGTGTCACGGCCAATACTTGACCTGCATCGGCATTGTGAGGTGAAACGTCACTCGACACATCACTCGACAGGTCACTCAAAACATGGGCGCGCCAGACTTTGAGTACTTCACCGCCGAGTACCGTGTTCGCTCCGGGGAACGGGTTGAAAGCGTGAATCCGCCGCACGATCTGGTCAGCGTTTTGGCGCCAGTCAATGGCAGCTTCATGCTTTTCGATTTTGTGTGCGTAGGTGATGCCCGCTCCAGGCTGCTTGACTGGATGTAATTTGCCTTGAGCCGCCAACTGCAATGTTCGCACGATCATGCGCCCGCCCATCGCGGCCAGCTTGTCGTGCAAATGGCCCGTGGTGTCGGTGGCAATGATGGGCAGCTTTTCGATCAGCAGCATTTCACCCGTATCCAGCCCGGCATCCATCTGCATGATGGTGATGCCAGTTTGCGCATCGCCCGCTTCGATGGCGCGGTGGATGGGCGCCGCACCGCGCCATCGTGGCAGCAGCGAGGCGTGGATATTCAAACACCCCATGCGGGGTGCATCCAGAACCCATTGCGGCAGGATTAAACCGTAGGCTGCCACCACAATCACGTCGGCGTTTGCGGCTTCGATGGCGGCGCGTGCGGCTGCGGCGTCATTCGGGTATTTCCCGTCCAGGCGCAGACTGCGTGGTTGCGCAACCGCGATGCCGTGCGTCAAAGCAAACTGTTTGACTGCAGATGCCTGCAGCTTCAATCCCCGCCCGGCAGGACGATCGGGCTGGCTCAGGACCAGCCTAATGTCAAAACCTGCCGCATGAAGTTGGGCCAGCGCAACGCTTGCGAATTCCGGCGTGCCGGCGAAGATGACGCGAAGGCTCACGCCTCTTCGTCCCGCTGCGCTTTAAGCATCTTTTTCTTGATGCGGTTGCGCTTCAAGGGCGACAGGTATTCGACAAAGACTTTGCCCAATAGGTGGTCCATTTCGTGCTGGATGCATACTGCCAGCAGGCCCTCTGCTTCGACAACCCTGGACTTGCCGTCAGCGTCCCAAGCGGAAACCTTGACGGCATCAAAACGCAGCACCCCGTCGTAAATGCCAGGCACCGACAGACAGCCTTCCTCGTTGATGTGGGTTTCGGCACTTTGCCAGACGACTTGCGGGTTGATCAGCACCAGGGGCTCGTTGCGTTCTTCGGACACATCAATGACGATCAGGCGCTCGTGCACATCAACCTGGGTGGCGGCCAGACCAATGCCTTTGGCGCCATACATGGTTTCCAGCATGTCTGAAATCAGTTGCTTGAGCCGCGCGTCCACCGCCTGGATCGGCCTGGCGACCTTGTGCAATTTAGGATCGGGATAACAAAGAATCGGTAATAAAGCCATGGTTTCTCTTCAAAGATGTCGTTATTTTCGCTACTTTTGTCGCGTCTGGTGAATCGCAAACGCGGAAAACGTTGCCCTATCAAGGGCTTGAGTGCAGAATCGTGTGTAATTTATCAAGATCGTCGCCCGAACCCTGCCACCCTTCGGGAAAGCCAGGGGGCAGGCATTGGCCTCTGGGGGCGTTTGCAATGCAGAAACATATCACGACACACATGATGGCGAAACCTGAAATAGCCAAGCTGGCGTCAAAAATAACGTTAAGAACCGTCCAAAACGGACTCAAGGTGACATCAAGCCTGTCGGTTGCATTGGCGCTGATGGCCACACCTGCCATTGCGCAGAATCTCACCGTCACACCGGCTCAAAAGGCCACAGCCAGCCAAGTTGCACAAACCGGGGTTCCATTGAGCGAGCTCAGCCCGACGGCACCCAATGATTACACCGTCAAACGTGGCGATACGCTGTGGGCGATTTCCGGGCTGTTCCTCAAAAGCCCTTGGCGTTGGCCTGAGCTGTGGGGTATGAACCTCGAGGAAATCAGAAACCCGCACCGCATTTTCCCGGGTCAGCGCCTGTATCTGGACAAGAAAAACGGTCGTGCCACGCTGCGCATGGGCGTGGCAGGACAAGGCGACGCCGGTATACCCACGGTCAAAGTATCACCCCGCACCCGCTACCAGACGCTGGCCGATGAAGTCATCACCACCTTGAAAGCCCAGGCGATTGAGCCGTTCCTGGCGGAACCGATGGTTGTCGATGAAAACGGCTTGACTGCAGCCGCCCGTATAGTGGGCACCCAGGAGGAACGTGTGCTGCTGGCACGTGGCGACCGCGCCTACGCGCGCGGGCCGTCTGAAAACAAGATGGCCGAAGGCCTGGGCAAACAGATTGATTTCCGCGTTTTTCGCAATGCAACTCCACTGAAAGACCCTCAAACCGGTGAAGTGCTGGGCTATGAGGCGCAATATTTGGGCAAGGCGCGGCTGATCCGTGGGGAATCAACCGAGGAATCCAAGGACAAGGACGGCAAGCCGCGCATCGACATCGTGCCCGCCGCGATTGACATTGTGGGTGCCAAGGAAGAAATGCGCGTTGGCGACCGGTTGCTACCCGAACCCGAGCGGGTGTTGACGAGTTACGCGCCGCGCGCGCCAAGCACCCCGGTGGAAGCACGCGTGGTGTCCATCTACGGCAGCAGCGTCGCCAATGCGGCACAGAACCAGGTGGTTGCCATCAACCGGGGGAGCAAAGACGGGATGGAGATTGGCCACGTCCTTGCCATTCTCAAAGACGGCAGACGGATCACCGACAAAACCGATTCCGCGCGCCCCGAGCTGAAACTGCCCAATGAACGCAATGGCCTTTTGATGGTGTTTCGCACGTTCGAAAAAGTCTCGTACGGTCTGGTACTGGAGATTTCCGAGGGCGTCAGGGTAGGCGACCGATTGGTCAACCCGCGTTAGCCAACCTGCGCGCAGCCAGGTGATGCAGCGCGACGAACTCAGCGCGTGGTTGCGCCTGTCGCTCACGCCCGGGGTTGGCAACCAAACCGCCCGCAAGTTGCTGGCCGCCTTTGGCTTGCCGCCCGCAGTATTCGCGCAATCCACAACCGCGCTGGCACAGGTTGCCAGCCGCGCGCAGGTCATTGAGTTGCACAAAATTCCACCTGAATTGAGCGACCTGGTTGAGGTCACTTGGATGTGGTTGCAGGCCGCGCCAAAAGCGGCATCGCTGTCAAACGACAAAGCGGTGCCAGTCGGCCCCCAGGAGCATCGTCAAATCGTGGTGCTGGGCGACGCCAACTACCCCGCATCCCTGTTGAACATTGAAGACCCGCCGTTGATGCTTTACCTGTTGAGTGCGGGCGACGCACCGGATGCTGACTTTTTCAGCCGCAGCAGCGAGCGAAGCATTGCGATTGTGGGCAGCCGAAATCCCACGCCACAGGGCCTGGAAACGGCTCACCAGTTTGCCAAGGCCTTGCGCGAGGCCGGGTTGACCGTGGTTTCGGGCTTGGCGCTGGGCGTGGATGGCGCTGCGCACAAAGGTGCCATTGAAGGCGTCGTGCAAAGTGCCGTAAAGGTGGCTCATCAAGGGCAACGCCCGCCTGGAAGCGGACAGCTTGCAACGATTGCCGTGGTGGGCACCGGCCTGGACCGCGTTTACCCTAGGGGTCATCGCGCTTTGGCACATGCGATCGCATTGCACGGCTTGATTGTGAGCGAGTACCACTTGGGGACGCCGCCGCTGCCAGCCAATTTTCCCAAGCGAAACCGCATCATTGCGGGTCTGGCCCAAGGTACGCTGGTGGTCGAGGCAGCGCTGCAGTCCGGCTCATTGATCAC
>JANOMD010000494.1:0-11634 GCA_031420135.1 Rhodoferax sp.
GTTCGCCCTTCGCCTGAAGGCGCTGGGCGGCGATTTCATCCACGTGTCGTCCGGCGGCGCATCACCGCAACAAAAGATTGCCATCGGGCCGGGCTACCAGGTGCCGTTTGCCGGCCACATCCGCAAAGCCAGCGGCATGACCACGACGGCCGTGGGCTTGATCACCCAGCCCCAACAGGCTGAAGACATTCTGCAGGCCGGTGATGCAGACCTGATCGCGCTGGCCCGCGCGCTGATGTACAAGCCGCGCTGGCCGTGGGAAGCGGCGGCTGCTCTGGGCGCCACTGTGACAGCCAGCCCGCAATATTGGCGCGGCCTGCCGCGCGAGGCGCAAAGCGTGTTTGGCGATGTAAAAGTCGGGCAGCGCTGAATTGCCTATGCGTCAGGAACGGATTCCCCCTATGCGCCAGTTCCGTAACTTAACGAAGCTCATCCAACTGTGCCTCGTGTTAGTTGGAATACTGCTTTCAAGCCCGTCTTTTTCCGAGGGCGGAACCCATCTCGACAAAACATTTGCGGCGAACGGTTTAGCCCGGATCAGCTTCGGGATTGGCAAGAACTGGGCAGCCGACGGCGTAACTCAGTCGGATGGGAAGATCATCATCGTTGGGTCGCTGGCTGACAGCAGCTACGCACACTCAATTGCACTGGCGCGTGTAAATCCTGACGGAGTACTGGACGAGAAGTTTGGCGCTGGCGGAGTCATTGCTACGAAGGTGGGATCTAACAGCCAGGCGACTGGTGTTGGCGTCATGCCCGACGGGAGAATAGTTGTCGTGGGCTGGGCATTTATTGAAAAGGGGAAGGAGGGCGTCGCGGTGGCGATGTACCAGGAAGACGGTAGCCTTGATACCCATTTCGGCGACCAGGGTCTTTTGATTTTCCCGATGGAGTATTCAACAGCCTACGTCTATTCATTGGCTGTTCAGCAAGATGGGAAGATCATGGTTGGGGGAAAGATCACAATTCGGAAGGAATACACAGATCAATTACTCGTCCGCTCGGTGCCAGATGACTACGTTTTCTTGGCCCGCCTGAATAGCGACGGGGCTTTCGATCCTGCGTTTGGTAAAAGTGGAGTGGTTGTAACGGATGTCGGTGGCGGTCACGTTCGAATCACGTCGCTCACACTACAGTCAGACGGAAAGATTATTGCGTCAGGCACACGCCAAAAGGGAGCAACCTCGACACTCGTTCTCGCTCGCTACAACTTGAATGGGGTGCTGGATGAGCGTTTCGGAGTTGACGGACTGGCCAATCGGACGATGGAGAACGGGAGGTACAAGCCGCCGACCGTATCGGTCTTGGCCGATGGAAGAATCCACCTTGTTGGAGGCTACTCAGTGCGGGATGAGGCGTGGCTATTCCTGTCAAGGCTGCGCGCCGATGGGACTTCCGATTCAACTTTTGGGGGGAGCGGAACTGTCGTCACACGAACAACACTTTGGCGCTTCAGCGATTTCATTGCCGTTACGCAGCCTGACGGAAAGATTGTGGTCAGCGGGCTTTCAGTACGTCCGCCGAAACCCGGCCAATCACAGCCACCGTTCTATTTCAGCATCGGAATTTCGCGCTTTCTGGAAAATGGGCAAGCTGACATTTCCTTTGGGGGAAATGGGATACAGGTTGTGCAGATCGGCGCATTAACCGACAGGCCGACCTTCATGACAGTGCAAAAGAACGGGCGAATTGTTGTCGCGGGGCACTCGGACAACCAAGTAGGTCAACAAATAGTGCTTATTGGGCTTGTGCCTTGATTCTTGTCGTGGCATGTGTGACGCAGGTTCTACGCCTTCAGATACTCCCCCTTGCTCCCCAGCCGCCGGTGCACATGCTTCTCAGCCAGCTCCGGTGCTTAGCTAGCAGGGTGAGCGGCATCTGCGACCAATGCGAATAGCCTGCGCGGTACAGCATGGCATGGCTCGGGGCGGCACAATGTCTATGTCATGCCTTCTTCAAGATTCGTACTCATTCGCAAGCACTGGAGTTCAGATGACGATCACATTGCAACAACTTCTGGGCATTGAGTTGCCCATCATCCAGGCCCCGATGGCGGGCGTGCAGGGCAGCGCCATGGCGGTGGCCGTGTGCAACGCAGGCGGGTTGGGCTCGCTGCCCGGCGCCATGCTCAGTGCAGAAGCATTGAGCAAAGAACTGGCGGCCATCAAGGTGCAAACCAGCCAGCCGTTCAACATGAACTTCTTTTGCCACACGCCACCCGCATCCAATGCGGCCAGCGCCCAGCGCGAAGCCGCCTGGCGGGCCGCACTGGGACCTTATTACAAAGAGTTTGGCATTGATGCGACCGCCATTCCCGCCGGGCCGGGCCGCGCGCCGTTCAGCGCTGAATTTGCCGATGTTCTGGCGCCGTTTAAACCTGCCGTGGTGAGTTTTCATTTCGGCCTGCCGTCTGCCGAACTGCTGGCGCGCGTCAGGGGCTGGGGTTCGAAGATTATTTCATCAGCCACAACGGTTGACGAAGCGCTGTGGCTTGAATCACAGGGGGTCGATGCCATCATCGCGCAGGGCTTGGAGGCCGGCGGGCACCGGGGCATTTTTCTGTCGAACGACTTGACCACCCAGATCGGCACGATGGCGCTGCTGCCCCAGGTGGTGCGGGCGGTCAAGGTGCCGGTGATTGCGGCGGGCGGCATTGCCGACGCCAAGGGCGTTGCAGCGGCCATGGCCCTGGGCGCTGCCGGTGTTCAGATTGGCACAGCCTACCTGCTGTGCCCTGAGGCCACCACCAGCCAAGTGCACCGCGCCGCGCTCAAGAGCGACGCGGCCCGGCACACGGCGCTGACGAATCTTTTCACCGGCAGGCCCGCACGCGGCATCGTGAACCGCGTCATGAAAGAGCTGGGTGCCATCAACGCCGCCGCGCCTGATTTCCCGCTGGCCACCGGGGCCATCGCACCCTTGCGCGCCAAGGCCGAGAGCCAAGGTTCTGGCGATTTCTCGCCGCTCTGGTCCGGGCAGAATGCGAGCGGGTGCCGGGAGGTTGGGGCCGGGCAGTTGACGCGGGACCTGGCGTGGGGATTGGCGGCGGGACTCTGACACGGCCCCCGTCATGGCAAACCGCTCAATGGCACAGCCGGCAGCGCCGTGCCGCATCGCCTTCGACCACGCCAAAGGGTTGTGATAGGAAGCCCCTCATTGAGCGGACGCCGGGTTCGTTTAATTTGAAATGGGAAGTCTGAGTGCGGCGGATGCAGCGACCGACGCCGCAAGCGATGTCGGCGCCATTTGATATTTTATTAATAGCTACTTATGCAGTACTGATAAGGGCTAGAGCCCGATTTGACGCTAAAAACAGCCAAATCAAGCGTATTTGAACTCAATTTTGCGAATTGCTTTCAAATTCACGGTTTGCCTGGCCTGCCACAGGTCGTAGTTGTGCTGCATCGCCAGCCAGCTCTCGGGCGAGCGGCCCAACGCCTTGGACAGGCGCAGCGCCATTTCGGGGCTCACGGCGCTGGCTTCGTTCAGCACGCGATTGAGCGTGGACGCCGCCACACCCAGTTGCAGAGCCAACTCACGGCCACTCATTTCATTGGGCGTGAGGTAAACCTCCTGGATAAACGCCCCAGGGTGCGGTGGGTTGTGCATGGCCATCAGTGACAGTCCTCGTAGTCCAGGATCATTGCGTTGCCGTTTTCAAACTCAAAGGTGACGCGCCAGTTGCCATTCACCCAGATCGACCCGCGCCCTTCACGCCTCTCCTCTCAACCGTTAACGCCGTAACTGCAGCCCGATCAGACAGTCAGGCGCGTGACTTGCGGCAATGTTGCCATTTTCCGATCAAGCGTGAGTGTCGCGAGGTTTTCGGCCTGGTACTGCAATGCAATCAAGCGATCCAGCAAACCGCAGCCTCGACTGGCTGCCAGCGCATCCAGCACCGGCTGACCGCCGCTGGGTGCCACGAGCCCGCTGGTCAACACGCTGCGCAAGGCGGCTTTCGCGCTGGGTTTGCTGACTTGGTAATGATGCTGCAACGCGATGTACGCCTCGCCAATCACCATGTTGCTGGCGAACAAGCTGACGTGCTCGCGCTCCACCATGCGGGTCAACGCTGATACGGCTTCATCAAACGCCTGGGGCGGCTCGCCGGTGACAAGACGCACCAAAATTGACGTGTCAATCCCGAAGCGATGGGTCATGGGCTTGCTTTCTGAAAGCTTGAACATCAAACGCTGCTGTTGATCCGCCCAACGTGCCACGCAGAGGTGCCAGGCGGCTGGCATCAACACGCTTTGGTTTCAGCAAAAAACCGTGTGGGCTAGGCAATAGCTCTAGCCGGTCGCCCGCGCGGACACCCAGAGACGCGAGGACGTGTGCGGGGAACGTTACTTGGCGTTTAGAGGTGATGGTAATTAGCATGTCGGTGGCTCCTTACAACTGATCTCCATTGTAAGGCAATAGCGTCATGCCTTCAGATAGTCCGCCCGCCCCCCCAGCCACCGCTGCACGTGCTTCTCCGCCAGCTCCGGATGCTGATCCAGCATCACCGGCGCGGCAGCTCGTGCCCATTCCAGCAGCTCATCATCTGTCGCCAAATCGGCAAAGCGCAACAGCGCGGCACCGGACTGGCGGGCCCCTAAAAACTCGCCGGGGCCGCGAATGCCAAGGTCGCGCCGGGCGATTTCGAAGCCGTCATTGGTTTCGACCATCGCCTTCAAGCGCGCGCGGGCGGTCTCGCCCAGGCGCGGCGCGTCACCGGTGGAGAACAACAGCACGCAGGCTGATGCGGCGGCACCCCGCCCCACGCGGCCACGCAACTGGTGCAACTGGGAGAGGCCAAAGCGCTCGGCATGCTCGATCACCATCAGCGAGGCGTTGGGCACGTCGACACCGACTTCGATCACCGTGGTGCTGACCAGCACACCCATCACGCCTTCGGTGAACAGCGACATCACCGCCTTTTTCTCGGCCACCGGCATGCGCGAATGCAGCAGGCCGACCATCACATTCGGCAATGCTGTGCTCAGCGCGTCATGCGTTTCGGTGGCGTTGGTCAAATCCAGCGCTTCGCTTTCCTCAATCAGCGGGCAGACCCAATAGACCTGCCGACCTTGCGCGAGTTGCGTGCGAATGCGCTCGATCACCTCATCGCGGCGCGCGTTGTTCACGAGCTTGGTGACGATGGGCGTGCGCCCCGGTGGCAGCTCGTCGATGGTGGAGACCTCCAAATCCGCGTAATAGCTCATGGCCAGCGTGCGCGGGATGGGGGTGGCGGTCATCATCAAAAGATGCGGGTCTTGGCCGCCCACTGCCATCTTGCTTTTGAGGGCCAGGCGCTGGGCCACGCCAAAGCGGTGCTGCTCGTCGATGATGGCCAGCGCGAGGTTTTTGAACTGCACCTTGTCTTGAATGATGGCGTGGGTGCCAATCACCAGCCCGGCATCACCCGTGGCGATCAGCGCCAGCATCTCACGCCGCTCTTTGGTCTTTTGACTGCCGGTAAGCCACGCGGTTTTGATGCCTAGCGGCTCCAACCAGCCAATGAGCTTGCGGAAATGCTGCTCGGCCAGAATTTCGGTGGGAGCCATCAGCGCGCATTGCCAGCCCGCATCCATGCAAATCGCCGCTGCCAGTGCAGCCACCACGGTTTTGCCCGAGCCCACATCGCCTTGCAGCAGGCGGTGCATGGGCATGGGTTTGGCAATATCACTCTCGATTTCGCGGCAGACGCGTTGCTGCGCTTGGGTGAGCCTGAACGGCAGCGCGGCGAGCAGTTTTGTATAAAGCCCACCCCGTTTTTTTGACGCCAGAGGTGGTGCGCGCAGCACCGCACGAGTACGCTTGCTTTGCAATTGTGAGAGCTGTTGCGCCAGCAGTTCTTCGAGCTTCAGACGCTGCCAGGCCGGGTGGCTGTGATCCGTCAACGTAGGCAGCGACACATCAGGCGCGGGGTTGTGCAAAAAAAATAGCGAGTCACGCAAATTCCACGCGAGATGAGGGCGTTTTTGGCTCAAAACTTCAGCAGGAATCGTCTCAGACAGCTCGGCCCGAGCCAAGCCACTCACCACGACTTTGCGCAGGTACGCCTGCGGCAGCTGCGCCACTGTTGAGTAGACCGGCGTGAGCGACGTGGGCAGCGCGGCACCCGCAGGTTTGAAGCTGGGATGCATCACAGTCCAGCCCAGGAAGCCGCCTTTGATTTCACCGCGCGCGCGGATGACGTTGCCCACCGCCAAGGCTTTTTGCAGTGAGGGGTAGAAGGTGAAAAAGCGCAACATGCAGGTGTCCGAGCCATCGTCTACCGTCACCAGCAGTTGGCGGCGCGCACCCAGCTTGATTTCGCTGCGGGTCACCCGGCCTTCAAACTGCAACGTGTCGCCCTCGCGCGCATCGGCCAGACGCGTGATGCGCGTCTCGTCCTCATAGCGCAACGGCAGGTGCAGCGCCAAATCGATGTCGCGGTTCAAACCGAGCTTGTCCAGGGCTTTTTGCAGGGGGCTTTTGGGGGCAGAAGTTGGCGTGGCGGCTTGGGTAGTGCTGGCAGCGGAAGACTTGGGTGGCATGGGACAATTCTGCCCCATGCATACCCCCTCCCGAACTGCCCCCCGAACTTACACACTGAGCGACTTTGATTTCACCCTGCCTGCTGAGTTGATCGCACAGCACCCAGCGCCCGAACGCAGCGGGTCAAGGCTGCTCGATGGTACGCAAGCCACAGCTGTTGACCGCATTTTTCACGAGCTGCCCAAGCTGTTGAACCCAGCCGATCTGCTGGTATTCAACGACACCAAGGTCATCAAGGCGCGACTCTTCGGTGAAAAGCCTACCGGCGGCAAGCTGGAGCTGCTGATCGAGCGCGTGCTGGGTGGCAACCAGGTGGCGGCGCACATGCGGGTGAGCAAAAAGCCTGAAGTGGGAACGACGGTGGCGTTGACGACGGCGCCTGGCTCAAACGACGACCTGCGCGCCACACTGCTGGGCCGCTGGCCGGATGCCGACGGCGCGCTGTTTCGATTCGTATTGAGCAACGACGCGGGTGACGACCCGCACGCATTGATGGAACGCCATGGCCACGTGCCGCTGCCGCCGTACATCACACATGGCGACTCAGCAGACGACGAAGCGCGCTATCAAACCGTGTTCGCCAAAAACCCTGGTGCGGTCGCCGCGCCGACAGCGGCATTGCACTTTGACGATGCGCTGCTGGCGGCTCTCGATGCCAAAGGGGTGCAGCGCGCCAGCGTCACATTGCACGTCGGCGCAGGAACCTTCCAGCCCGTCAAGACCGAGAATTTGGCCGATCACCAAATGCACAGCGAGTGGTATGACGTGCCGCTCGCCACACAGAATGCCATTGCCGATTGCCGTGCGCGCGGTGGCCGCGTGGTCACCGTGGGCACCACCACAGTTCGCACGCTGGAAGCTTGGGCGGCGAGCGGACAAACAACCGGCGATACGCAAATCTTCATCACCCCGGGCTTCCAGTTCAAGCTAACGGACATGCTGATCACCAACTTTCACCTGCCCAAATCAAGCCTGATGATGCTGGTGAGCGCCTTCGCGGGGTATGAGCCGATTCGCGCGATTTATGCACACGCGATTCGCGAGCGATACCGGTTCTTCAGCTATGGGGATGCGATGTTGTTGGACAGAAGAAAGGAGTCCTGACATGCTGACATTCAACCTCCTTAAAACCGACCCCAGCACCCACGCCCGCCGGGGCCGCCTGACACTCAACCACGGCGTGGTCGAGACGCCGATCTTCATGCCGGTGGGCACTTACGGCACGGTCAAAGGCGTTTCGCCGCAAAGCCTGGAGGATATGGGCGCGCAGATCATTCTGGGCAATACCTTTCACTTATGGATGCGGCCGGGGCTGGATGTGATGGCGCAGTTTGGCGGCCTGCATGCGTTTGAGAAATGGAACAAACCGATCCTGACCGACAGCGGTGGTTTTCAGGTGTGGAGCCTGGGCGCGATGCGCAAGATATCGGAAGAAGGGGTCAAGTTTTCCAGCCCCGTGAATGGCGACAAGCTGTTCTTGACGCCCGAGATATCCATGCAGATCCAGACCACGTTGAACAGCGACATCGTCATGCAGTTCGACGAATGCACGCCCTACATTTCGGTCGAGGCTAAAACCAAAGGCCAGCTCACCACCGAAGCCGAGGCGCGTTTTTCGATGGAATTGAGCCTGCGCTGGGCCCGGCGCTGCAAGGATGAATTTGCGAAATTGCAAAACTCGAATGCGCTGTTTGGCATCGTGCAAGGCGGCATGTTCGAGCCGCTGCGTCAAGAGTCGCTTGAGGCGCTGGTCGAAATGGATTTCCCAGGCTACGCCGTCGGTGGCGTGAGCGTAGGCGAGCCCAAGGACGAGATGCTGCGCATCATGGCGCACACGCCGCACCGCCTGCCTGCCCACAAACCGCGTTACCTGATGGGTGTGGGCACGCCCGAGGATTTGCTGGAAGGCGTGGCGCAGGGCGTGGACATGTTTGACTGCGTCATGCCCACGCGCAATGCGCGCAACGGCACGCTGTTCACCCGCTATGGCGACCTGAAAATCCGCAATGCACGCCACAAACTGGACATCCAGCCGCTGGACGCAACCTGCACCTGCTATGCCTGCGCGGGAACGTCGGCGGTGGCCTGGGCTGCGGGGGGGCGCGAAGGCTTTTCGCGCGCCTACCTGCATCATCTGGACCGCTGCGGTGAAATGCTCGGCCCGATGCTGGCCAGCGTGCACAACCTGCACTACTACCTGAATCTGATGCGCGAAGTGCGCGAGGCGCTGGACGCAGGTTCTTTTGGCGCATTCAGACAGCGGTTTGCCGCCGACCGTGCACGCGGGGTATAACCAGCGCTAGCTGCCGGTCTGGCTGCCGGTAAAAACTGTCAGCACGCCGGAGTAGCCGTACAAGTGGTTGCGGGCGATTTCACCGCCGGCAAAAAACCCGACCAATGGCACATCGCCCAGGGCTCGGCGAACGATTTGCAACTCGGCGCTGGGGCCGCCAAAGTGCGGGCCACCGCGACCCGAACAACTCACGTACACGGCGCCTGCAATGCGACGCTCTGGGTGTGGCGCTGATTCCGCCTCGGACTGGGCCAGTGCCGTTGCGATTTGCAGGGGCAATTCTTCAGGTTCCAGCGCCTCGCGAATCTCGGCGCAGATGCGGATCAGGTCGGCCCGCGCGGCTTGCACATTGCGCTGGCAAAACGCCAGTTGCATGCCCACGTCCAGGCGGTCGGCGATGGCCACGCCGCGTCTGGCAGGGTCCAGCCCAATGATGTGCCGCACGATCACGTCGCTGCCAAAACTGCCACGCAGATTGACGCCGTCTGGCCCGACCGCGTCACTTTGACTGACCAACCCGACCAGTGTGGCGCGAACCGCAGCCAAGGCGTCCTGGGGTTGGGTCAAGCTCACATTCAAGTCCTGCAACATGACATCCAGGGCAGGCTGCCGGTCCAGCTCAAGCACCAGATTGGCGTCAAACGCGGTCACTGTGCGTGTTTTGGAGATGGGCTGGCAGCCCTGCGTCACTCGCGACACCAGAGTGATGCCTTCGCCGAAAGCGACACCGCTCAGGCCACCGCTGAAAACGCCAGTTGCGCCGCCTTGCCCGCTGATATTGCCATTGCCGCCCACGGCAAACTGCACCGACTGCGCGCGGCTGGCAGACAAGCCGCCAAACAGATAGCCCGAACCGGTGCGCTGTGACATCTCCTGGATCAACTCGGTCAGATCCGGCGTGGTTCCATCGGCGTGAATCAGCGCGCTATGGGCCTCGAAACCCAAACCAAGCGGCGCCACCCCCGAAAACACGCGGTACTGGTCAACCGGCAATTCGCACAGCATCAGCGCGAGGGCGGGCTCGTCAAAGTATTCAACATTGTTGGACGCGACGCCGACGCCGACGGTGCCCGACCAGTCGGTCACCTCAGGCAACTCACTGCCCAGGTGATCCAGAATGTCTTGCGCGGCACCCGCGTAATGGTCGGTGATGTAAAGGAGCGCAAGCGTCGGTGCACTGGCATAGTCAGGCAACGCCATCTGCGCCCGCAATTGCGCAAGCACCAGGCCCGAGGCCATTTTCCACTGTGGGTGGGTGGCGTGCCCGTAGGGGAACAGCTTCATGGGTGGCCTCGTGGGTCTGGCTGGCTGGCTGCTGCCGAGGATCTGCCGAACGCGGGATTACGGTATCGGGCGATGACGGCCAATTCTCAAGCGCTGCGGCGGGCGGTTTTGCCAGCGGGCTTTTTCGCTGCGGTGCGCGACCGGGCCGCACCCGACGCGGCCTGTTTGGTGGTTTTGAGCGCCTCGTTGGCAAAGCCCGTGGCCATGTTTTTGGTCACATCCATCGCGGACTTCTTGCCGACATCCTTCATCGCGCTGGCGGCGATTTGCTGGAACTGCTGCGTGAGTGCACCCCAAAGCTGCATCGGGTCAACCAGCCCTGCCATGCCACTGGCGGGTTTTGATTTTTCGGTGTTGCCGGTGCCTCCAACGCTGGCGGCCACGTTAGAAATGGTTTTTGCAGTACTGGCTGCTTTTTCGCCCACGCTTTTCATGCCCGACGCCACCGAATCCGCCGCTTTGAGCTTGAAAGCGTTGGCCACATCACCCAGGTTGAAGTTCATGCCCTTCAGCGTCGCTAGCGTCATTTTCTGCACCTCCAGCGCCTGAATGGTGGCACCCAGCGCCTTGGAATTCTGGTCGAGCCAAAAATGGACCGCCTTCAGTTCTTCAATCCGCTTTTCAAGGTCTTCAAGGTTGAGCGAAGGTGATACCCAGTTGGCAAGATTGGGCAGTTGCGGAATGCTATTCGACGCCCCCTTGGCCAGGTTTTGCAAAAAATCAAAACCGGGTACGAATTTGCCAAAACCAGAGTCAGTTGAATCGCTCATTTTTGCTCCTAAAAGGTTGCCAGGGACTTAGCGCCGTCACGCTGGACAGAGCTTACTCCAACCTGAAGCGGCTGGCGATGGGATTTAAGGAAGCTCTGCACGCAACCAATTCAAGCGACGCTCAGTGCTTGTGCGCCCCTGCTGCCTCGCCCACTTTGCCACTCGCAGAGTGGGCCGCGACCGGCAACTTGAGATCGACTTTGCTTTCTGCGCCCTTGGCGTCCCTGAACCACAGCGTGACCGGCACGATGGCATCTTTTGGCAAGGCCGCCTTCAGGTCCATCAGCATCAGGTGATAGCCGCCTGGCGCCAGCTCCACCGCTTTACCGGCGGGCAGTTCAACACCGTCCGCAACGGCGCGCATTTTCATGACGTCGCCTTCCATTTTCATCTCGTGAATTTCCGTCACGCCCGCAACCGGGGACGTGACCCGCACCAGCCGGGCCCCCTCTTTGTGGGTAATGGTCAAAAAGGCGCCGGTTGCGCTTTGTCCTGGCACTGCAGTTCGCACCCAGGCGTTTTTGACATCTATCCCCTGCGTTTGGGCGTAAAGCGATCCGGCCACCGTCATCGCAAAAAATACAAAGGGTGCAAGTTTCAAGTTCATATTGGTTTCCTCAAACGATTGTAGGGTGATGGTCCCTATGGCACACCGTCGAGCGGCAAGTGCCCGCAAAGTCAAACGCAGCCAATTTGACGTTTTGGAGGGCAACACCGATCCGGCACGCGGCATCAAGTTGGTCGTAACGCACCCCCCACACC
>JANOMD010000495.1:0-3367 GCA_031420135.1 Rhodoferax sp.
GGCTAAATAAGCCCATCCCCTCGAAAAGGTAAAACGAGCGAATTGCCCCACTGAGGGCTGGGCAAATTTCAATCAAACAGATCGAGCTGTCCCGGTTGCGTGGCGTTACTCCAAAAAACTGAGTCAGCGTACCTCGCGGCCAGCGCATCTAAGTCAACGTCTGGAGCTTCATCGCTGAACTCAAACGACCCAAACATGTTCACGTGCTGCCACGCCACCGGCGACATCCCCTGAATGAATGTGATGGCGTCCAGATCCCCGGCCGCCACCTTCTGTTCGTACACTTTGGACAGCAGGGCCGTGTTGTAGTAAATGACCGCGTTCGCAATCAGCCGTGCGCAATCGTTCCAGACCTGCTGCTCGGTTTCAGTTTGAACCTTGAACTTCCCACCATTGATGAAAGCTACCGTCCGGCGGAACCGGTGATAGGCCTCACCCCGGTTGAGAGCCTTTTGCACACTCTGGCGCAATTCCACATCGTCAATAAAATCCAGAATGTAGATGCTACGACAAATGTTGTCCAACTCCCACAGGGCCTTTTTAGTGCTGTTTTGACGGGCATAGCTGCTGAGTTTTCGAACGATGGTAGTCTGGGTCGTGTCCTTTTGCGCCAAGGACGCCATGATGCGCAGGATGTTGGGCCACTCACTGATGATCAGATCCTCGTTGACCTTGTTGGTTGGTCGTATCAGCATGTCAGCCGGGTACTGGCTGGGCAGGCTGAAGCCGACCAGCGACGCCGTCTTCTTTTACAAGGTCTTGTAGCGCGGCGCAAAGCTGTAGCCGAAGGCATGCAGGATCCAGAAATTGACTTGGTTGGTGCCGTGCGTATCAGTCGAGTGGCGCGTGGGCTTGACGTCCGACGTATTGTTGTACAGCAGATCGAACACGAAATGGCTTTCGTGCTCATGGGTGCCGATGATCTTGGCGTTGATGGGTACGTGGTTCGCAACCACGGTGCAGGCGCTCACGCCCTTGTCCCTGCCGAAATACTTGGGTGAATACCTGGAGTTGAAGGTATTGATCTGGGTCTCGAAGCGTTGGCCATCACTGCTGGAATGCAGCTCTTCCCGAATGTTGAAGAGCTTGAAAGCCGACAGCGCGCCCGTGGCATTGCTAATGGCGTCATTGGCAGCGTGTGCAGTTTCTGGCCGCAAGTAGCTGCGTGCGGTAGCAATCAGCGCCGGATGGCTCATGCCCGAGACCTCGGCCATCTTGCCCAAACCCATGTTGGTGCCGAACGCCACCACGCACGCCAGGATTTCGCGCGGGTCTGGCGCATGCTTGATGCCGCGATCGAGCACATGTTTGAAGTCGTCCAGGAAATTCGTCTGCGTATTCACAAAATGCAGCAGATCCGCGATGCCAATTCCAGGCAGCTGGCTATAAAACGGGCCGTTGCCGGGCTCTGGAGCCGTTGGGTAGATCAGTGACCAGCGCCTTTTCTCGCCCTGGCCAACGACTTTGATATTCGCATTGACGCAGTCGGATACGCGCTGATTGACCGCCACCAGGTGGTCTTCCAGCTTCGTGCGCAACCTGGCCAACGTTTCTGCAATGGGCGACTGCAAAATCTGTTGCCCAATCGCGGCGAGGACGGCATCTTTGTGACTCCAGCGGGCATCGCTGATCAGATCGTCTTCAAACTGGCGAAATTCATTACTGTTATTGACGTACATGTCCCCGGACTCCAGCGCGTTACGCAGCAGCCGGTAGACTAAAAACTCGTACCGATCAACGTCCAGAGCCTTTTGCTTTTCCGCGCCTTCGCCAGATTCAACATACAGGTGCTTCTTGAGAACCATGGGAACTATGGCTTCGGGGAACTTTGAGGAATCGGCCTGCCGAAGCGACTTGTTCTGACGCAGCAGCGTTTGCATCACTGAAATCGCCCGCACTAGCGGTGCGTCTTCCAGCCTTCCTGCAAAATCGATGTCACAGAAGAGATGGCGCAAGTTGCGCTTGATCGTTGGCGACAACTTGGTGAAATAGCTCCACTCGTAGTCAAGCTTGTCAAAGGCGCCGTTTCGCAGGTAATTGGTCACCGACGGAAATGCCGATGGCTCCAGCAAGCCGAAAGCTCGTTCTTTGACTGCAGAAAACCGGCAGTCACTCTCAATTGACGCATCCACAAAGAGGCCCAGTACTTCGCCCGCCGCCTTCAAATTACTTGTGGCCTCCTCTGAGGCCTGAAGCATCGCCACCTTTGCCGCCTGTTTGGCTTGCTTGTCGAATTGCCCAACCAGGTGGATGAACGCTTCAATCAGGTTATCGTTGATTTGGCGGAACCGGTGAAAGGCAAAGCACAGCAGATACAGGCGTACCGTGGAGGTGTCCATGCGACGCAGCTTGTAGACAGTGTAGAACTGGACTAGAGCGGCGTAATACTTGATGCTCTCGCTGGACACGGTGGCATCGATCAGAAATGTTTGGGCGAAGGTGTGCAAGGGGGCCAGTTGTTTGCGGCGATCCACCTCTTGGCGCAGTTCTTTGTTGCTGAAGTCATTGGCCTCGTGTTTCAGGACATTGATCAGATGGATTTTGTCATCGGCATGCAGCAATGTGTTGAGAGATAGCTGGAGGTTGGCGGGCAACGACGCATCCAGTTTTCTGGTGACACGCTTGCGCTCATCGATGACGGCCTGGCTCACCAGATCCTGCAAAAACGTGTATCCGGGTGCGACCGTGCGCTGGTTTGATAAGTGTTCCAACACTTCACGCAAAATGAATTTGGGCTGGGTCGACAGCATCGCCGAGCGTTGTGCAAAGGCAATCAGCGACTGCTTCTCCTCGCCGCCACACAAGCGGTAACCTAAAAGGCCAAGGATGATTCTTTGCTGTGTCAGCCTTGTGGGCTTGGACAAAGGCCCTACCTCGGACATCAACCTTCCAGGGTAATAGCGCGTCAGGATATGGTTGATGTCCGGTCGAACGTGGTCCAGGCTGATAACGAAAAACTGTGCCTTGGCTTTGAAGTAACCCAGTTGCAGGACCAAATGGACGCCCGCCGTAACTGTGCGTGCAACATCGATGGTCTCCCGCTCTTCGGGACTCATATCAAAGTGGATTTGGCGTTCACCTTCGGTGAAGTGCGGCAAGCCAAACAGGCTGTCAATTTCCTCGGTGGCCAGAATGGACAGGCGCCTTGAGGGCTGAATTTTGGTGCTTGGCACGCGGACGTACTCCAAAGGTAAGCGCAGCCGTAGGCTGAGCTCATTAAGGTGACATGGGGATCACGCGAGGGGCTTAGTGGAGAGTACGAATCCCGAAGAAATACGCTTGCAGTACTTCGCCTATGGCGTACCCCACTGAACCTTGTAAATCATATCAAGTCATGATATCCTTCAGCATGCGCTCGCAAGATTCA
>JANOMD010000496.1:0-4594 GCA_031420135.1 Rhodoferax sp.
TCGGCAGGCCGCGTTGGCCAGCCGGCTGATCGAAAACGACCTGACGATTGCCAGCCCCGGCTTTATCAGCCTGGTGGTGCTGGCCGAACTGTGCTGGGTATTGAGCCGCCTGTACAGCGCCACCATGGATGAGCTGGCGGACATGATCAGCGACTTGTTAAACACACCGCAGATTCAGGTGGAACGCCGCGAGGTCGTTCAGGCTGCCATTCGCCGGTTTAGCCAGGGCAAAAGCCGTGAAGAGGGTTTGGTGGAAGCGCTGATAGCCGAGATTGCCAGCAGTGAAGGCTGCTCTTCGACCGTGACGTTCGATAAAGCGGCGGTACGTACGGCTTGGATGACGCTGCTGGAGTGAATGTGTCGGCAGGCGGATAGTTACACCAGCGCCTGACGCTTGATGCGGGGATATTGGTCTGGCTCCTAGGCAAGATTCAGCACCCTCTGCGAACTCGCCATGGCCGATACGGTGTCGGGAGCCCCGACCACACGGTGCTGATGAGTTTGCAGCGCTGCGCGAAGCCGGCGCTGCGGGCGTTGATGGCGCGGTATGCGGCGTTGGCGGAGGCAGGTGCGATGCGGTGAGACTACTTGTTCGCTATGAATTCAATAGCCGGTTGCGCACGTTATACCTGGGCTAGAAGCCAAAAGCACTTCAAACCAAGCCAGAAATAGCCACAAAATGGTGTTCGATTTACAGTTTAACCAGACCGGAGGGTTTCATGGCTACATGGCAACTGCAGGAAGCAAAGGACAGATTCAGCGAAGTGCTTGAGCTGGCGCTGAGTGAAGGACCGCAAGTGATAGCTGTGCGCGGCGAATAGGTCGCCGCGCTGATCTCGAATGCAGAATACGCGCGCCTGATGCGACCCAAACCCCGGTTTGTGGAGTTCATGCGGAGCTCACCCCTCTCTGGCGTCGAACTGGATGTCGCTCGGCAGCCGAGTTAGGCGCTGTACTGCTGCGCGAAACTACTATGGCGGGTGTTGGCGGCGCGATCAGGTTAATGGGTCCGCGTCTGCGTGCGTCGATAAGGCGAACCGGCGCTACTACTTTAATAGCTGCCGGTGCACGTTCCATATGGTCTAGACTACTTATTCACTAACGTAAAGCCGCGAAATCATGTGCGGTATCAGGGATACGCAATGAATCTTCCGCACGGCCTTTACGACCGACTTGTTTACGAGGATGAAATTGGCAAACTAGCCGCTCTTGCCGATCAACGGCGAGCATTGATCGAAGCGCCGACCTCGCATCAGCGTCGTGAGCAGTTCATCGCCGAATTAGTTCACCGCCTGCCCGCGCTTTTAGATGACGCAGCGTCTGGCCATACCGAAGCCGGCGAAAAAGCAAAGGTTGAAATTGAGTTTATTAGACGGCTTCTGATAACGCTGCGTGTTGAGCACGGCACCGTGGACCGCACGTTGGCGATGCCTCCTCAGCTGCTCAAGTCAATTCACGCACCGAATACGGACGTGGCATTTCCGACAACAGGATTGCGTCACCCGTGGCTTTTTACCTCAGCAAAATCCGACCCGTCCTTGCTCAACGAGCTTCGTGCGGAGCTGCGTTCGGTGGACTGCGTCGACATTCTGGTCAGCTTCATCACCTGGAGCGGGGTCCGAAAGTTGTTAGACGTCCTCACCCAAGTGACCGCGCTTGATGCGACGGGAAAGCCGAAGACAAAATTTAGGATTCTCACAACGACGTACATCGGCGCCACGGAGGTCCGCGCGGTCGATGCTCTTGCCAAGCTGCCCGGCGTTGAAGTGCGAATTTCTCTCGATGGGCGGCGCACTCGATTGCATGCAAAAGCGTGGATTTTCCATCGACTGACCAATTTCGGGACAGCTTTTGTCGGCAGCGCCAACTTGTCTGAATCAGCCTTGATCGGTGGCATTGAATGGACCGTGAAATTCACTCAAACCGGTGACGCCACTCTTTTTGAAGCGGCCGTTGCGAATTTCGAAACGCTTTGGAATGACCGTGAGTTTCAACACTACGACCCCAGCGATGAACAACACAGAGCGGCATTGACGCGTGCGCTGGCCGAGCAACGCGGCTATGGTCAGGTCCCCGCCAATACCAACGTGGTGGCAATCCAGACTTGGTTTGACCTGCAGCCCAAGTCATATCAACAGGAAATGCTTGACCGGTTGGCCGCAGAGCGACGATTAGGGCGAAGGAAAAACTTGGTGGTTGCAGCGACTGGAACTGGAAAAACTGTCGTCGCCGCGTTTGACTATCTTCGCCTCAAGGAAGAAGAGGGCGCGGCACCGAGGCTGTTATTTATCGCGCACCGAGCGCAAATTCTGATGCAGGCGCTTTCGACATTTCGACAAGTTCTGCGTGACCCCGCCTTTGGGGAAATGCTTGACGGTGAAAACACGCCAGACCAGTATGAGCATCTGTTCGCCATGATCGGAACGGTGCACAGCCGTCGCCTGGTGGAACAGTTGGGACCTCATTTCTGGCGCGTCGTCATCGTTGACGAGGCGCACCATCTGCCTGCAATGACCTTCGACCAGTTTGTCCGAACCGTCCAACCTTATTACTTGCTCGGCTTGACTGCTACACCGGAGCGCTCTGATGGACAAAGCCTTAGTGTTTATTTCGATTCACGGCCCGATGGCTCACCTGCCGTTTCCTTGCGGTTGTGGGATGCGCTTGATCAACAGTTGCTGGCACCCTTTGAGTACTACGCGACTGCGGACGATACTGACCTCACCACGGTTGATTGGCAGCGCAGCTCTGAGACCGCACAGTTATCGAACATCATCTCCGGAAATTCTGTTCGCGCAGCAACCGTCCTAAACGCAGTCTCGTTATACGTTTCCGACGTTAATGCGTTGAAAGGCTTGGCATTCTGTGTCAGCGTCGCGCATGCCAATTTCATGGCTGACTATTTTGTGCGGTCAGGATTGCCGGCTGTTGCTTTGTCTGGCGCCGATTCATCGGAGCGACGAGCATTGGCCGTGCAGCAACTTCGAGCCGGTGAAATCAAGGTGATTTGCAGCTGTGATGTTTTCAATGAGGGCATAGACATCCCGGAAGCAAACGCGGTATTTCTCCTCAGGCCGACGCAGAGTCCAGTGATATTTCAGCAGCAAATGAGTCGCGGTCTTCGCTTGGCTAAGGGGAAGGACGCTTGTTTGATTCTGGATTTTGTGGGGCTATACAGCGCGGACTTTCGCTTTGATGTGTTGCTGCGCTCCATCACCGGTATGTCTCGCCGTGAAATAGAAGACGCTGTTCAAAATGGGTTTAGCACCCTGCCTAGCGGCGTTCACATCCAGTTTGACCGGGTGGCGCGGAACCGCGTGTTGGAAAATCTTCGGCAGTCATTGACCTTGAACCTGATTCGATTGAGCAGCGAGCTGGCGGCCTGGTCTGCACTAAGAAACGGGCGTCCAGTTTTGCTCGGATCGTTCTTGCTTGACAACCAACTTGAGCTGTCAGAAATCTATTCAGACGGCTCGAATGCTCGTTCGTGGACCAGCCTGAAGAGGCGCGTGGGACTGGAAGCGCGCCCCGTGGGTGAACGAGAGGCGGACCTTGCAAGGCGGATCTTCAGCCTGCTTCACATCGACGACCCTAAATTATTGAGTGCTTGGCTTGACGCCCTCGAAGGAAAACCGGCCGACGTGACGTGCATTCAAATGCTGGCACACCAGCTGTTGCCTTCACGCAGTGAGCTGACGACGCCCGAGGCGTTCTTGGACCTCCTCAGAAGCAATCCCGTTGTACTCGATGAGCTTCTGGAGGTATGCGCCGTGTTGAGGGAGCGTAGCTCGCTTGCACCGCTTCAACTGCCCGGCGCTCCTAAGTCATGGCCTCTGATTTTGCATGGACGTTACTCGCGGTCCGAGCTATTGACCGCAGCCGGTCACGCGAATGCGTTGGTGCGCCCGCTTGCAGATGGCGGGTGCCTGCCTTTGGAAAACTGCAAGATTGAGCTGCTCTTTGTGACCCTGGACAAAAGTGAGGGATTCGCTGAGCATGTGCAGTACAAGGACTACGCCCTCAGCCCCGAGTTGTTCCACTGGCAAACACAAAACCGCGCTGGACTGAACAACAAAACGGGGCGCCGTTATTTAGAAAGCCCCGGTAACGGATGGACGTTTCAACTTTTTGTTCGAGAAGATAGAGACGCGGCTTACGTCGCTGTCGGACCCGTGCAGCTCGTTTCGTTTGAAGGTGATCGACCTATCTCGATTACATGGCGCGTGGAAACACCATTGTCTGCCGCGTTGTTTCGGAAATTCAGCGTCCTGCGTGGTTAGCCTAGTGAGTCAAGCTTAAATTGGTCTTGCTCAACACCGAAGTAGTCCAATGCGTCGGCGGCTTTTTCAAACTCGATCTTGATATCAAAAGCGTGGGTGGTGTGACGGAACGGTTCGGAGGTGCTCGTAAAAACATCTTGTTGAAAAACGGTTGATTCCTGCACTCAGTTGTCCCAGTGAGGAGATAGTGTTTCGTTCCAAGTTTCGACGCCGCGAATCTTTGAGATCAAGTTTTCGACTGTGCAAAAGACCGGGGCGTTCGTCTCTTCTGGGGTTGCGGGTCTCAACGCGTAAAACGTATGCCATACGTGGTC
>JANOMD010000497.1:0-3023 GCA_031420135.1 Rhodoferax sp.
CCGATGGCTTACTGCCAGTGGTGTGATCGGCCTGTACCCCGCCAACAGCGTGCGGGATGACGACATTGAGTTGTACACCGATGAATCCCGCTCCGAGGTCGCCTTAACCTGGCATGGCCTGCGCCAACAGGCCGAGAAGCAGGTGATAGACGGCATCATGCGCCCCAGCCGCTGTTTGGCTGACTTTGTTGCTCCCAAAAGCAGTGGCGTGCAGGATTACGTGGGCCTGTTTGCCGTCACTGCGGGCCTGGGTGCCGAGAAGAAGGAAAAGTATTTCCAGGATGATCTGGACGATTACTCCTCCATCATGCTCAAAGCCTTGGCAGACCGTTTGGCCGAAGCCTTTGCCGAGTGCCTGCACCACCGCGTGCGCACCGACCTGTGGGGCTACGCCGCAGCAGAATCACTGAGCAATGTGGACATGATTGCCGAAAAATACCAAGGCATTCGCCCCGCTCCCGGCTACCCAGCCTGCCCAGACCACAGCGTGAAGAAGGACATGTTCGGACTGCTGCAATGCGACGAAATCGGCATGAACCTGACGGAGAGTTTGGCCATGCTGCCCGCTGCCAGTGTGAGCGGCTTTTACCTCGGCCACCCGGACAGCGTGTATTTCAACGTCGGCAAGATTGGCGATGATCAGCTCAAAGACCTGGCCCAGCGCCGAGGTGTGGCTGAAAATGAATTGCAGCGTTTGCTGGCACCGAATTTGTAGTGGCAATGGGCGCTTTGGGTCAGTTTACCACAAAAGTAGCAAATCGCCGCTAAAAATTAACCTGGGAGTTAATTTATTCGCTCAGAATGTGAAAAACGCCCAAATTATTAACGAAATATTGCTCTAGCTCTCGGATAATATACATAGTTAGCTATATATAAGATAGCATATTGTGGTGAGGCTTGAGTCACTCGATCTACAGGCCGTGGGATGCCAACGTCACAGCGCCCTTAGGGGTTTGGAAGGTGGCGGTTAAATTGGCGGGGCCAGCCTGCACGGCGATGCCCTGCAGCCCTATCGCAGCATAAGCGGCTTGCAATTGAGCGGCCTGCGGGTGGGTTGCCTCGATGCCCTGCAGCGTCACCCGCGAGCGTGGCAGGCTGTTTCTGGGGTGCAGACGCATCGGCTGCGGATCGTTTGGCTGGCCCCATTGGATCAAGGTCGGCAACAGGCCGTTGAACAAGCGCTGACCGTCCTCGCGCACGGTGATTTGCCAATGCAGCGAGCCTTTGTTGGTGTGTCGGCTGGCGGGCCTGACTGGGCCGCGGTCAATGCCGCAAGCCGCAAGTGCGGCGCAAGCGGCTGGGACATCAGGGGCGTTAACAACAAAGTGCACCAGTCGCGGCTCGATCGCAACAGCAGCTTGCAAGGCCGGGTTGTCCATGTCAAACCAGCGCTTTGAAGAAAACGTCATCTGCGGCACCGCTTTCGGATTGATGGCGATGATCTCGCAATACGCCATCGGGTGGCTGGGCGTTGCAATTTTGAACAAGCGGTTGTGCGTGCCAAACAGCTTGTGCTCACCGCCCGGGCCAGGTGTGATGCCCAGCGTGGCTTCGCACCACGCCACGCCTTGCTCAAGATTGCTCGCGACGATGACCAGATGGTCGATGGAGGATGTCATCCCTGGAATCATAGGCTCACGGTGCCTTCGACACAGGTCACCGATTGCCCACCCACCCAGACTTGACCTGTAGCGTCTTGCTCGACGAACACGCGTCCCGCACGGCCCAGGCAGGTGCCTTGCGCGGCCACGTAGCGCGCCGGTGCATAGCCGTCGGCGATCAGCCACTGCGCCAGGCTGGCGTTCAGGCTGCCTGTCACCGGGTCTTCGTTGATGCCGATGGAGGCGGCAAAAGCACGCACTTCGACCGTGGGAGATTCGCCGCTCAGTTCAGAGCTTGCAGTGCTTCCAAAGGCCTTCGCCTCGCGGTTGGATCGTGAAATCAAGGGCGATGCAGCCAAGGTCTGATCAACACTCACCACGCCGATCTTTTGCCCCAGCGCCTTTATCTCCATGTGATTGGGCTGAATGTGCAGCACTGTAGTTTGGCTGTCCAGCAGCAGGCCTAGCCACACTGGGCCGTTGTCCAACAGTTGCGCGCCAACAATCTGCTGCGCTTTCAAACCCAATGCCGCTGCCACTTGCACCAGCAGCGCGGGGCTGGGGGCGCTGCGCTTGAGCGGTGGCGCGCCAAACGCCAGGCGGTCGCCATCACGGCGGATTTTGACCAGCCCAATCTGGCTCTCCTGCGTCACGCATTTGCTGTCCTGCTGCTGCCCGCCTGCTTGCAGCCACGCATGGCAGGTGCCCAGCGTCGGATGACCCGCAAACGGCAACTCGCCGCCGGGTGTGAAGATGCGCACGCGGTAGTCTGCCCCGGCGGCTTTCGCAGACGGACTTGGCGCCAGCACAAAAGTCGTCTCGCTTAAGTTAGTCCATTGAGCGAAGCGCTGCATCGCGTCGTCACGCAAGTCAGATCCATCCAGCACCACCGCCAGCGGGTTGCCGAAGTAGGGCGTGGCGGTGAAGACATCCACTTGCTTGAAGGGGCGGGTTTTCAAAGTCATCGTGAACGTCTATTTCACAGGCCTCTCATCGCTGCCGCCAGCGCTTGGGCCTGACGAATCGCAGCGACCAGCGCGGCGATGCCCAAGTTGATCTGCTCCACGCTCGCGGTCACAAACGACAGGCGCAGCGTGCGCGGGTCGGCGTTGTCAGCATAGAAAGCGGCTCCGGGAACGAACGCCACGCCTTTATCCACTGCATTGGGCAACAGCGTGACGGCGCTCATGCCCTCGGGCAGGCGCGCCCACAGGAACATGCCGCCCACCGGTGTGTTCCAGGTCAGGTCCAGGCCCTTCATCTCGCGGCTCAAGGCGGCCAGCATGGCATCGCGCTGTGATTTGTACAGCGCGCGGATGGTCGGGACGTGGCGATCCAGAAAACCGCCTTGCATGACCTCGGCAATCATGCGCTGGTTGAAGCCGGGGCTGTGCAGATCAGCGGCCTGCTTGGCTTGCAGCA
>JANOMD010000498.1:0-2052 GCA_031420135.1 Rhodoferax sp.
TGGCATGGTGCGAAGCGGTTTCAGGCAGATCGTGATCGTCAATGGCCACGGTGGCAATGGCCCGGCCCACGGCGCAATTCTGGAATGGCTCGACCGAAACCGGGGCGTGCAAGTGAAGTGGCACAACTGGTGGAACGCGCCCCAAACGCTGGCAGCAGTCAACGCCATTGACCCGCTGGCCTCACACGCCTCGTGGATGGAAAACTTTCCCTGGACGCGCTTGCCCGGCGTGGTGCCACCCGAGCTGCGAAAGCCCCTGATTGACTTCGCGCGCTACCAGCGGATTGACCCAGGCGCCAAAAAGACCATGGTCGGCGATGGTAATTTTGGTGGCCATTACCAGCGCCCGGATGCCGACATGCTGGCGCTGTGGGCCGTTGCGGTGGCCGAGACCCGCGCCATCATCGAGTCAGACTGGGACTGAGGTTCAGTCCCGAGTCGGTCTTTCCACCATGCTGGCATTCATCATCCAACGCCTGCTGCAAGCTTCGGTAGTGATGCTGATCATCTCGGCGATGGTGTTTGTCGGCGTCTACGCGGTGGGCAACCCGATTGACGTGATGATCTCCCCAGACGTCACGCAGCAAATCCGGGAAGAGACGATTCGCGCCTATGGCTTTGACCAACCCCTGTGGCATCAGTACGCCACCTTCCTGAAAAAGTTGGCAACCGGCGACTTTGGCCGGTCTTTCGTCTACAACATGCCGGTGCTTCAACTGATCCTGTCACGCCTGCCGGCCACCCTGGAGATCACGCTCGCTGCGGTCATGGGCGCCGCAGTGCTTGGCGTGCCACTGGGCATGTACGCGGGCTACGCGCCCAACAGCATCGCCGCCAAAACCATCATGGCCCTCTCGGTGCTTGGGTTTTCGGTGCCGACGTTCTGGATCGGGCTGATTTTGATCTTCACGTTCGCAGTGAACCTGGGCGTGTTGCCTGCGGGAGGGCGCGGGGACACCGTGATGGTGATGGGCATTGAATGGAGCTTTCTCACACCCAACGGCCTCAAGCACATGCTGCTGCCCTCGATCAACCTGGCGCTGTTCAAGCTGGCCCTGCTGATTCGCCTGGCGCGCGCTGGCACGCGCGAGGTGATGCTGACCGACACCGTGCGTTTTGCCCGCGCGACCGGCCAAAGCGAATGGACGATCTTGCGCCACCATGTGCTGCGCCTGATCGCCATCCCGCTGGTCACCGTCTTCGGGCTGGAATTCGGCTCCACGCTGGCCTTCGCCGTGGTCACTGAAACCATTTTCTCCTGGCCGGGGGTCGGCAAGTTGATCATTGACTCGATCTCCACACTGGATCGCCCGGTGATGGTGGCCTACCTGATGCTGGTGGCATTGCTGTTCATCACGATCAACTTCACCGTAGACGTTGCCTACGCTGCGCTGGACCCACGCCTGCGCACGCGCAAAGCCACATGACTGACCGAGCCGCAACCCCGACCAGTGCGCCCAGCCGGTTCAAGGCCTTCCTGAGCGAGTTTGGCGAAAGCCCGGTGTCGGTGGTGGCCGCGTCGGTGTTGGGCTTGATCATTTTGTTGGCGCTTTGCGCGCCCCTCATCACGCCGCAAGACCCGTATGACCTGGCCCGTCTGGTGCTCACCGATGCGCGGCGCCCGCCGGGCCATCTGGGCAGCAGCGGCTTCACTTACTGGCTGGGCACGGATGCGCAGGGGCGCGACCTTTACTCGGCCATTCTGTATGGACTGCGCATCTCGCTGCAAGTGGGGCTGATCGCTGGGGTCATCGCGTTCTCGCTAGGGGCCTCGCTGGGCACGCTGGCGGGTTTTGTCGGTGGGCGCGTCGAGTCGCTGATCATGCGCATCATTGACTTGCAGTTGTCGTTTCCGGCAATTTTGCTGGCGCTGGTGCTGGCCGCCGTGCTGGGCCAGGGCAAGTGGCAACTGATTGCGGCGCTGGTCACCGCGCAATACGCCTATTTCGCGCGCACCGCGCATGGTGCGGCCAGCGCTGAGCGTTCCAAAGACTATGTCGAAGCGGCGTTGTCGATCCCGCTGAGTTCAGCACGGGTTGCATTTCGCCATGT
>JANOMD010000499.1:0-2732 GCA_031420135.1 Rhodoferax sp.
GACCATGTCTTGCGCAACGGCCACACCGGTTGCAACCGCGATAGCAGCGGCAACAGTAACTTTCAATTTCATTTGCATAAACTACTCCAGGTAAAAAACGAAGAAAGGCAAAAGTGTGAATGTAATTCCTCCACGGGCGGCAGAATAGCGCAATTAATTTGGCAAACCTATAGGGAAGATACCAACAGCGTCCGGTCAACCAGATTCGTTGCGCGCGCGTACCAATTCAATGGAGACGCCTTCCATGACGGCTTCACGCACGGCGGCCTCGATCTCCCGCTGTATCAGCGGCATCAACTGTTCGATTTGACTGTGAATCAGTGCGCCCACAGCAAGCTTCAAACGCGCCTGAAGCGGCGCTTCAAGGCGCAGCATGATCCGGCTGACGCTGAGCTCCAACGCAGACACTGGCTGCGCGTTGGCGGTTGAGTTCGCTGGCGAACCGGTGGCACTGGCACCAGAATGCGCAGTTTCCTGCCGGGGGTGCACTACCTCGGTGAGGGTCGGCAAGAAACGCGGCAGATGTTTTGGACTATTGGCCATCATGACGTCGGCTTCGCGGCCAGATCGTGGCTGGTCATCGTGTACCCCCGACTGGCGTAATACTTCCAGCGTTGGCGAGCCAGCAGCCGGTCTTCCTCCTTGCTGCCCACCAGTTCAGCCAGGCGCTCAAAACGCTCAAAGCCTTCCGGCACGTGATCACCCAGGTTCACCAACACCGAACGCGTCAACGCGGTGCGGGCCGGATCGGTGGCCGTTTCGGGTTGAACTGGCAGCCCCAGCAATACGGGTGAAGCCGCAACCATGGCCGCGTTATCGTCGCGAAAGCAGTGTGCAATAAAGTCCGTGGACGAAACGGCCCACAACAGCGCGTCCAACTGCCCCAAAGTCTCGGGTGACCCGGTTACAGTGATTCTGGCTCCACCGTTGACCGTCTTGCGCAACAGCCGACAGGCGTAGTTCAGCTTGTCCGGAGCGTTGAAATGAAACGATATTTCAGTCAAAACCTGGCGAAATTTCTGTACTTGGTTCGGTCAATCTGGTGCGGAGACGGCCGGCTTTTTTCTGGCCTTGACAGTTGCTGCCGGTGCAGCGGGCAGCCCACTGGCCGCCGCCTGCGCCATCACAAAGTCCAGCAACAAGCCCACCGGCCGACCCGTTGAGCCTTTTGCCGCGCCGCTTTTCCAGGCCGTGCCGGCAATATCCAGGTGCGCCCAGGGGAACTTGCTTGCAAACCGCTGCAAAAATTTTGCGGCAGTCACAGCGCCACCGGCCCGGCCGGCCACGTTGGCAACGTCGGCAAAATTTGTTTTGAGACCCTCTGCGTAGTCGTCGTCCAGGGGCATGCGCCAGCACAGGTCCTGCGATGACTCTCCCGCTTCATAAAGTTGCTTCGCCAGTTCGTCGGTCGAGGCGAACATGCCACTTCGCACGCCGCCCAAGGCGACAACGCAGGCGCCTGTCAGCGTGGCGATATCAACCACGGCGCGCGGTTTGAAACGCTCGGCGTAGGTCAGCGCGTCGCAAAGGACCAGTCGACCTTCGGCATCGGTGTTCAAAATTTCGATGGTTTGGCCGCTCATGCTGGTGACGACATCGCCCGGCTTGACGGCGCGCCCGTCGGGCATGTTCTCGCAGGTCGGAATCAAGCCAATCACGTTGATGGCGGGTTTGATTTCAGCCAGCGCACGAAACACGCCCAACACGCTGGCAGCGCCACACATGTCGAACTTCATTTCGTCCATCTCGGCAGCCGGTTTGATTGAGATGCCACCGGTGTCAAACGTGATGCCCTTGCCTACCAGCACCAGTGGCGCGTGCGATGCAACTGCGCCGTCATAACGCAGGACGATAAAGCGAAGTTCTTCCTCAGAGCCCTTCGCTACCGACAAGAAAGAGCCCATGCCCAGTTTTGCAACCTGCTTTGGCCCCAACACCTCACATCTCACATTGGGCAGCTTTGCCAACGCCTTGGCAGCTTGGGCCAGCAGCGTGGGCGTGGCATGGTTGGCAGGGCGGTTTCCCCATTCCTTGGCAAGTTCGATGCCGCGTACGGTCGAGACGGCATGGTCAAACGCGACTTTGGTGCCCTCAGCATCCTCAACGGCCAGGGTCAACGTCGCAATCGTGCGACCTTCCGGCTTGGATTTGGTGGTGGTAAAGATGTAACTGGCATCTGCCGCACAGACGACGGCGCTCGCGATCACCTGGGCGCTGACCGTTGCCGCTACAACCAGCATCACCTTTTTCACAGTTTTGACGGACTTGATGGCGCCGACCGCCGCATTCACCGCCTGACGGGCCTGCTTGACGGAACCGTCGCCCAGGCTGGCGACGACAATACGGGGTGCGACCACGCCATTGACGCCGTAAAGGTGCAGCAGCTTGCCCGGTTTGGCTTCCAGATCGCCACTTTTTTGGGCCTGACCAATCAGGGTCGAAAGACTGTCGGTGCCAGGGGCAAAGCGGGCGGACACCAGGACCAGCAGGGCATCGCATTTTTCAGTCAATGCCTGGGGCAATCCACATTGCGTGAGCTCAAAGTTCATAATTCTGCTTTTCTTAAGTAGACAGCACGTCTTGTTTCTGTTGCCCGACATGTTATTCCATTCTTCACTTCGCAAAGAACTCGCCCGCAGTTTTGGCGCAACCCTGATCGTGCTTGTGACGGTCGTCATGACCATGACATTGATTCGGACCTTGGGCCAGGCGTCGCGCGGCAGCTTCAACCC
>JANOMD010000500.1:0-4808 GCA_031420135.1 Rhodoferax sp.
TCGCACGCTGGTAGACGTGCAGGGCGGTATGGGGACTTGATTCAGACCCCGGGGCGGGACTTGAGACGGCAGGGGTCGCTGAACCTGTCACTGCACTTGGCTTGGCGTTTGGCATGCGCCTAATTATCCGCTGATCGATGCACGGTCCTGAACCGGGTCAATGCCTGCAGGCGCGTGACTGGCCGCAAGCATTAAAATATCAACTGCTATATATTAAATAGCAATAACTCTATATAATACGAGAGCTAGGAGCACATTTTATTGATAATTCGGTTAAAATACCATCTTGCGCCCTTCTATAAACCCAATTTGGGTATATTGATTGTCTTCAGGCGATCTTGACCGGTGTAGGCACTGGAGCTTCATGCGAAACTCCCTCCTTTCAAGGCTTCGTGCAGTTCCAGCACTTTGAAATTTTGGGTAACTATGCCGATTCGACTCCAAAACACAGGGTGCGCAGGTAGCGCAAGCAACGCGTCTGACGCAGGTCACGCAGGCAATACGGGCAAAGCGCACGCCTGGCTGGCTGCACTGCTCACAGCGGTTTTGCTGGTGCCCTTGAACTTCGCCAATGCACAAACCCCGGCGCGGCTGCCCGAGCGTGGCACGTTTTACCTGACGCCAACCGTGGAAGGCATCTACAGCTGCGACGAAGGCCTGGCCAACCCAGCCCTCAAGGGCATTGACCAGGTCAACGCCTTCTGCGCCGAACGCATGCTGGACGGCTCGACCGGCATCACGCGCCTGCTTGACGAACTCGAGCCGGGCGGCCCCAAAGGGCAAGTTCAGGTCGGCTACCTGGCCACCTTGCAGTTGCTGGCGCTCTACCGGCGCGCAGGCGCTGGCTGGGAGATCGACGAGAAGAAGGTTGACCTCTTCCTTCAGGTGCTGACCCGCGTCAAACGCCCCGTGGTGGTCTATTTGCTGGCTGACCACTTTGACAGCCAGGGGCCGCTGGTGCCCGAGCTGATCAAGGACCCGTCCAACCTGATGCTGCTCAGTGACGGCAAGCCGGCCTTGTCCAACTATTTTGGTTACCTGATTGCGCCCTACACCATGCAGACCGACGAGGGTATCGCCGTCAACCGCTACCGTTTCGCGGCGCTGCGGCATGTCGCGGGTCGGCTCAAAAAACTCCCCAAAGACGTTCGGGACCGAATCGTCGGCGTGTCGCTGGCTGGCGAGTTGCACCAGATGTTCCCTGATTTTGAAAGCGGCACAGGCAAGTACGAGAACATCCAGGTCACCGACTACAGCGCGGCGTCCGTCGCCGGGTTTCGAAAGTGGCTGGCCACGCGCTATGGCAGTTTGCAAAAATTCAACGCCTCGCACGGTTTTGCGTACACCAGCTTCGACCTGGTACCGGCACCCGGCAAAGACATCCGAAAAGACCCGAAACTCGCGTTCGCCGAGCATTACGACGCCTATGCGGACGGCCTGCTGCCAATAGCGGGCTGGCTGTGGGACCCGCAGCAGCGCATTGGCGAGCTTGAGCTGCACGTTGATGGCAAACTGGCCGGCAAGGTCGAGCGCGGCTTTAACCGGCTCGACGTTTACCGCGCCGCCGCCGATGTCACCAGCCCCAATGTCGGCTACCGCAGTGACTTTGATTACAGCGCGCTGCCACCCGGCCCGCACATCGCCCAAGTGGTCGCGCGGGCCAGCGGCAGCGCGTACCTGATCGGGCAGGTGCAGTTTGAAGTCGGCGCGCACAACCCAAATCAACCCAGGGCGGCAAAAGCCGCCGCTGTGGCCAGTTTCAAGCCACTCAAAGAGCTCGAAGGCGTCAAAGGCTACCTGGACTTGCCCAAGCTTGCAGAAGCCGTGTACTACAACCCGCTGGCGCGCGACTGGAATCTGTACCGTGGCTGGCAGGTTCGCAAATTCATGGAAAGGTTCTTTCAGGTGGCGGTTGACGCGGGGCTGCCGGTTGAAAAACTGTACTCGCACCAGATCGTACCCAAGGTCAATTCAAGCTGGAATCCGCAACTGTTTGCCGTGGACGAAACGCTTGCACCCAGCAGTTTGTGGAAGACGGGTGTAAATATGTACGGCGGCGCAACCGACAGCACCTGGATGCGCAGTTTCATCGAAAAGAAGCAGATCACTGATTACGGAGTTCCTGAATTCAATCCGCAGCAATGGAAGGTTCCAGGCGTGCACTTGCGCGCGATGAAGTCCCAGTATCTGGGCGGCGCGCGGTTTATCAGCCCCTATTACTTTTCCATCATCCCGGACCGCTACAAGGGTAAGGAAGAGCATGGCGTGAATGCCATGGAATTGCGCGCCGACAACATGCGTGAGGGTTCGAACCAGTTTTACCAGGCCATCCGCGAATTCGCCAAACAGTGACGGACTGCCCACAGAGCCGTCAATTTTGGCGTGCCGGCAAGTTGATGCGACGCGGTAATCTATCCTGTCGCGGCAACTTCAAACCCGGCTACTTGAGTATTTCCCGAATCGATTCGTAAAGAACATTCGAGCCCGCATTTTTATTGTGGGGCGTGAATGAAAAAATATTCAGGCTGTCTTTTGAATTTTCATCGAGCCCTGCGCTGTCAACGAAAAAGGACAGGAACCGGGCATTCTTTTGATAGTGCTGGTCCAGCACGCGGTTCAGCGTCGGCGCATCCATTGCCTTCAGTGGGTGAAATTCGGTCACCCCGTAGGCATCACGCCCGCTGGCCGCATACCAGTCAAAAAATGAAGTGCCGTAAGAGGCCTCGCCATACAGGCTGGCGCCCAGGCGCAGGTTGGGCGGCACACCCAGGTCGGAGCCGACCGAGAATTTGTTTTCGTCCCATCCCGGGTTGACAAAGGGCAGTATCTGGTGCGAGTAAACCAGCTCGGGTTTGATGCATTTGCTTTTTGCAATGTCGCCAAAATGGTTCAAATAATGCGTAATCTGGGTTTTGCGGAAATCATGCCAAAGGGTGACCAGCGGGTTGTAGTAATACGCCGACAGCGGTGCCGGGTGGTCAATCACAAACTGCACCGAAGGGTCGACCGGCACAGACTTTGGCAGTGGTTTGACCGGCAATATCGGGGGCGCCGCCTGGGACCGCTCTATCAGCGCGATCTCGCGCGTTGTCAACAGCGCCAAAGGCTGTGTGCCGCGCTCCAGATAGATTGATATCTGGTGTATGCCGCGAGGCTTGTGCGCAAATTCCAGCTTGAACTCCCAACCCACGTCGGCCGTGCCCAACTCGGGGTGCGCCGCCAGCACATCCTGGCGCCCAAACGCGACTGGCACGCGTGCCGCGAACTCGCCGTTATCGAAGATTTGGATCCAGTCTTTCCCGACCGTGCTGGCACCACTTTTCGCGACCCAGCCGGAGATGGGCAGCGTGCCGTTGGCAAAGGAATCAATATGCTCGAGATAATGTTTAAGCGGCTCGGTCCTGATATTTTTGCTGGGCGGGAATATGTCGTCGAAATGGCGGTAATTGCCACCCAGGTAGAAATTCAGGTCGGCCACCGAGGTGTATCTGGCTGCGAGAAATTTGCGAAAGCCGTCGATGCTGCGCTGGCTGTAATCTGAAATCAGGTACTCGCCGGAGTAACCCATGCCCGATTCAAAATTCGGAAACATGTGATGCAGTTCACCCATCAGGGTGACGCCTTCGATGCGCCTGCGCACATGCCAGGGCATCTTGCAAACCTCGTCCAATACGGCGTTGAACGCGGTTTCGCGCAGTTTGGCAATGCCGTTGCCGGTATCGACAAAAGACCATGGGAAAATATCGTACGAGTAATAGCGGTCTTTCTGCATGACGCCCTTGCGCGTCTGCAAAAGATTGTTGGGGTCTTTTGCAAGCTGGTCCTCAACCGGCGAGTCAACGCCAAAATGGTCGGAAAACAGATACAGGATGACGGGCCGGTCCACGTTGGCAATCGAGGCGACCACCCGCTGCAATACTTCCTGATTGAGGACGATTTCCCCGCCCCTGACGTCAAACAAACGCAGCAGCGGCACATTGAGCGTGTAGCCCAGTTTGAACTTTCCAAACTCAAACCGATTGTCTGAAATACTGTCCAGCGTGGTTTTGATCAGTTGCGATGGGGACGCTGCATCTTTCGCGCAAAGTTTCGAGTATTGAAAATCCGGGTTTGCCTTGGCGACTTCCCGGTGCAGGAAGGTGCACGGATGCAGCCCGCCAATCATCGGGGCGATCAGAAGCTGTTTGCGGTTTGAGAAGTAGGCAATCACCGCAGCCAAAACCAGTAAAACTGCCAGCACCAGCAAAGCCCGCTTTTTGGTAAAAAGTTTGTTCAGTTTCATCAATGCCATAGATTCAAATTGTCGTTCGGCGCCAGTGCGCTTCTGGCTGGCAAATGTGTAAGGCGTTGTTGATCGCTGCGGCCACGGCACCAGCGCCAAATTTGCCGCTTTCGATAAACGCTAGTTATTATATAGCAAACTATTTAATAAACACGAGAGCTAAAGGCATATTTAGTCCATAAAACGGGCGATTTCGGATGATTGTAGAGAAAAATTAATCTGTAGGTTAATATTATTCATTCATTTCCCGGCCGAATTGCGTCGTTGCGCCTGATTAATTGGGGTCAGATTCCAATTAATTCTGAAGTGAGCGTTTAAGGCTCTGCTGACGGTTAAATTAATTGGAATCTGACCCCAATTAATCTTTGCGCTTACTGCTCGCTTGCGACCAATAATTCCATCCCTCGATCAACTCATTGGAAACCCATGAAAACATTTCAAACCCTTGCAGAACTCGCAACCCACGTGGGCCAGGAGGTTGGCCTGAGCGACTGGGTCACGGTGACGCAGCAGCAGGTCAACCTGT
>JANOMD010000501.1:0-6122 GCA_031420135.1 Rhodoferax sp.
GTATGAAGTCAACGGCTTCAAAGTGCCTGCGTACTACGCCATGCCCGCAGGCAAAACCAACTGCCCGGTGGTGTTGGTGGTGCAGGAGATTTTTGGCGTACACGAGTACATTGCCGACACCTGCCGGCGCTTTGCCAAGGCGGGCTACCTGGCGATTGCCAGCGAGCTTTTCGCGCGCCAGGGCGACCCCACCAAGTATGGCGAAATCGGCAAGCTGATTGCGGAGGTCGTCAATAAAGTGCCTGATGCGCAAGTGATGGCCGACCTCGATGGCGCGGTGAAATGGGCTGGTGCCAATGGTGGTGACACCTCCAAAGTAGCGATTACCGGTTTCTGCTGGGGTGGCCGCATCACCTGGCTGTACGCGGCGCAAGGCCCGGTCAAGGCCGGTGTGGCCTGGTATGGCCGCCTGGTTGGCGCGCCGAACGACTTGCAACCCAAGCACCCCGTCGATCTGGCCGCCAACCTGCGCGCCCCTGTGCTCGGCCTTTACGGCGAGAAGGACACCGGCATCACGCTGGACACGGTCGACAAGATGAAGACGGCTTTGACCACAGGTAACGCCGCCTCCAAAGCCTCGCAGTTCGTGATCTACCCGGATGCGCCGCACGCCTTTCATGCCGATTACCGTCCAAGCTACCGCAAGGAAGCGGCTGAAGATGGGTTTAAGCGGGCGCTGGACTGGTTCAAAGCCAACGGCGTGGCTTGATAGTCTTTCTGACTTTGCGAAACCGCCTCTCGGGGCGGTTTTTTCATGACGGCCCGGTAACTGGCTGGCATCTGCGATAATTAAGCTATGACATTAGTAGCAATTCTGATAGGCACCCTGGTCGCTGGCATTGGCAGCGTGTGGCTTGCTGCGCTGCTCAGCTTTGGCTTGCTGGCCCGCTACACGCAGCACATGCTCAGCTTGGCCGCTGGCGCGTTGATGGCCACGGCCTTCATGCATCTGCTGCCCGAGGCGTTTGAGAGCCAGGCAGGGGCCAAAGATCTGTTCATGACGCTCTTGATGGGGCTGGTGTTTTTCTTTCTGCTGGACAAGGCCGAGCTGTGGCACCACGGGCACGAACATCACCATGCGCATCATCATTACGACAACCAGCAACATGCGCATGACCAGGGTCACGATCAAGGCCACGATCAAGACCATCACCACGCTGCCCCCAAACCCGGTAGCTGGGCCGTGCTCACGGGTGACAGCGTGCATTGCTTTGGCGATGGCATCCTGATCGCCTCAGCCTTCATGGCCGACATGCGCCTGGGAGCAATTGCCGCGCTGGCCGTGCTGGTGCATGAGGTTCCGCACCACATGGGCGATTTGATGGTTCTGCGCGGTGGCTCCAGTGATCGCAGAATGGCGGTGATCAAGGTGTCGCTGGCTGGAGCTGTCACCGCCATTGGCGGGTTGGCGGGTTACTGGCTGGTGGATCAACTGCGTGACTATTTGCCCTACTTTTTAGTCGTCGCGTCCAGCAGTTTTATCTACGTCGCTTTGGCAGATTTGATTCCACAGTTGCAAAAGCGGCTGTCAGCGCGCGAAACCGCCGCGCAGATCGTCTGGTTGGGTGTGGGGATTGGCCTGGTGACGATGATCAGCAGCCTGGCGCACGCGAAGTAGCATCCCAATTCTTTTGTTTCGAAGTATCTAAATTGGGACACCAGTGCCTGGCACCAACTCACACATGGGCGGTCTCGCAATCCCGCGAACGGCCAGCGTCATAGTGGGGTGCGACAATCGCGCCCGGCCCTCTTTTTCTGACTGCATTTACCCTGTCGTCCACCCATGTCCAGCAATCTCAATATTCAAGTTCGTCCCGCCACTGCCGGCGATGCCAAAACCATTGCAGAAATTCACGTTGGTACCTGGCAGGCTGCCTACGCCGGGCTGGTGCCTGACGATTACCTCAAGGGCATGTCGGTTGACAAAAAGGTGGCGCTCTGGCTGGACGCCATCAAGTTCGCCGAGCCGCAGGTGGTGGTGGCGCTGGATGGCAACGCCGTCGTCGGTTTTGCCGGCTATGACCGTTCGCGTGATCCCAAAACCAAGTCCACGACCGGCGAGATCTGGGCGATGTATGTGGCGTCGGACTATTGGGGCGAGGGTGCGGGCCTCGCGCTGTGGGACGCCTGCCGTGAAGGCCTGCTTGAAGAAGGCTGCACCGAGGTCACGTTGTGGGCGTTTTTGCGCAATGACCGCGCGCTGCGCTTTTACGACCTGGCCGGTTTCAAACGTGAAATGTCTACGGCCAAGACCGCCCAATTTGGCAGCGGCAAAGTCGAAGAGGTCCGGCTGCGCCGCTCATTGAGCTAAAAGTTAACCTGAGGGTTAATTTTTTGACTGAAAAAGCGTCAAAAAACCGAAAAAGTTGATGAAATAGGCCTATAGCTCTCGTGCTATATAGATAGTTTGCTATTTAAATATATTAACTTGCAACGATACTCAAAACGATACTCAAAACGATACTCAAAACGGTGCTCAAACTTCGCCGCCAAACTTACTGGTCAGATTGGCGATGTACTGGTCGGTCATCTTTTCGAACTCGCCTTCCACCACCGGCACCACCACCATCTTCATCAGTCCGGGCAGGGGGATCGCCAGCTCGCCGTTGATTTGAAGCTTTAGGCCGGTGGATTTTTTGTTGTCCGTGATGGCCCAACTGCCCGATACCTGCGCATTGCCAACGCCTTTGACCGGCGTCCAGACAACGCTGCCTTTGGCCTTGTTGCTCACATATTTTGAAGCGTAGATGGTTTGCAGGCTGATTGACGCCACGCCGATTTTCTCCATCTCCCAGCGGTAAACGCCGTCTTTCATGTCAACCAGCTTGTCCACCTTGGGGAAAAAGCTGGCCGATTCGGGCACATCCGAGAGCACGGCAAATACGTCGGCAAACTTGGCCTTGACTTCAAACTCGTAGCCAAGGTCGATGGTGACGTTAACGGTCATGGGGTACTCCTCTGGGTTGCAATTCTGGACATTAGTTTACAAAGTCTGGCGCGTTTCGGGCTGCTTTTGCCCGGCTACTTGAAAATTGCCAGACGCAATTGGCGGCCGCTCATCCCGCGCCCCGCCGCATAGGTGGCCGCGGTGCCGGCCTGGTGCCGAACAATCAGGCTGCACATGCGCTGGTTCAGCGGCGCAGATGTGCCCTGTGCGTGCGCCAGCCGCACCACAGCGCCGCACAGGTCGTCAATTTCAGTCACGCGGCCATGGTGCAAGTCATCCCACATCGACGAACGGGCCGACGCATCCATGCGCAGCATGCGCGCAGCCAACCGCGTGAACAGCCAGTTGGGCAGGCGCAGCAAATGCGGCAACACGCGTGGTGAAACAGCAGCCACCTTGGCCGGTGCAATGCCGGCCTTGGTCAAAAGGGCGAGTGCCTCGGTTTGCAGCCCCGCCAACACACGGCGGAAGTTCCGGTCCGACAGTTGCGCCTGCAACGGCATGTCAGACAGCGCGTTGACCGGGTTGTTCAGGTTCAACAGCAGCTTGCCCCACTGCACCGGGTGCATGTTGGTGGACAGTTCGGTCGGCAATCCGGCGGCCTTGAAGATGGGTGCGAACTGCTCGCTTGCGGCACTTTGCTCGATGTAAAGGCTGCCGCTGGTGGCGCGGTGCACGTGGTGGGCGCTACGCATCACGACGTTGTACGGAACCATGCCCGCCAGCACCTTCATTTGCGGCGCTGCAGCCCCAATGCGGGCTACGTTGTCCACACCGTTTTGCAACGACACCACCGTGGTGCCGGGTGGGCAGGCCTGTGCAATCTCCTGCGCCGCGGCGACTGTTGCGCCGCCTTTGACGCAAAGCAGGATCACAGCCCCGTCCCGGTCGGCCACCTCCAGCAGCGAGGTCGCCAAGCGCAGGATGGCACCCTCCTGATGCGAGGAAAAGCCATCCAGGTCAGACACCGTCAACCCATGCATGGCCAGGGGGTCAATCACCCTGGGTCGCCCTACGAAGGTGACGTGCTCTCCCGCATGGGCGAGTCGCCCGCCGATGTAGCACCCAATGGCTCCGGCGCCCAGAACAACAAACTTCATGGCAATTTGGCGCTCAGCCAAGCCTGGACCGTCCGGGCTGGCACCTTGCGGGCAGCGGCGAGAAACTGGCAGGTGACATGGGCATAGGGCGCCATGCTACAGCGAAATTGCGGCGACCGGGCAGCGTCACTCTTCTACACTGCGGCATGACCATTCTTCTCGCCCCCATGGAAGGGCTGCTGGATTTTGTGCTGCGCGACATTTTGACGCGCATCGGCGGCGTGGACCGCTGCGTGTCGGAGTTCATCCGCGTCACCAACACCGTGCTGCCAGACCGCGTCTTCATCCGCGTCGTACCCGAGCTGCTCAATGGCGGGCGCACCTTTGCAGGCGTGCCGGTGCGGGCGCAGTTGCTCGGCTCAGACCCGACGTGTCTGGCCGAGAACGCAGCGCGGCTGGCGGCGCTGGGGCCGCACGGTATTGACCTGAACTTCGGCTGCCCTGCCAAGGTCGTGAACCGCCACGGCGGCGGCGCGGCGTTGTTGCAGGAGCCCGAGCTGCTCACCAAAATCGTCGCTGCCGTGCGCCGTGCCGTGCCTGCGCACATGCCGGTATCGGCCAAGATGCGCCTGGGCTTTAACGACGATTCACGCGCCGAGGAATGCGCGCTGGCCATCGCAGAGGGTGGTGCGGACGAATTGGTGGTACACGCCCGCACCCGGGCTGATGCCTACCGCCCGCCCGCCTACTGGCATCGCGTGGCGGACATCCGCGCGGTGGTCAACATCCCGGTCGTGGCGAACGGCGAAATCTGGACGGTTGCCGATGCGGTGCGTTGTCGTGAAATGTCAGGCTGCGACATGCTGATGATCGGCCGCGGCATGGTGACAGACCCTGGGCTGGCGCGGGCGATCAAAGGGGAAAGTTCTGGCCATCGTGCCGTCCACCACGACGTCACCTGGCAGGACCTGCTGCCCTTCATCGCCGACTTCTGGCGAATCGTATGCAGCCGCCTGGAGCGCCGTCAGCAGGCCGGGCGCTTGAAGCAGTGGCTGAATTTTTTGCGTCGGCGGTATCCGCAAGCTGAGGTGGCGTACGTGGCGCTGCGCACGGTGAATGATCCGGCGCTGATTGATGCTTGGATGGCTGAGCATTGCTACCGCCAGGAATTGCTTGCTGCCTGATCTTGGACACTAGGAGCGGTCACAATTCAAATCGTTTGGGTGAGGCGTGGAAAATCAGCATCCACGTGACTTGATGCCATCGGCATTCTCGGATGGAGGGGCGCTGTCCTCCCGCCCAAACTCTTTGTAATAACTGCACATAAATTCCCCCGCACGACCTCCCAGCCGCTCACTTCATCACCTCACAGAGCCGGCCTTCATCGCCTCCACCACCTTCACGGTTTCCACGCTCACGGTCGTCACCCGCATCAGCAGGTCGATGACTTTGTCTTTGTAGTCGGCAAAGCGGTAGGTGTCGAACTTCTCGCGGATGGTGGGGTCTTTGGGCTTCTTTTCCTTGTATTGGTCGAGCACCCAGTCGATGGCGCAGCGGTTGCCAAGTTTGTAAGTCCAGGCCTCGGTCGGGACACCGCGCAGCGTGGTTTCACTGTCGAGCGTGATGCTGCCAGCCGCCGCGTCGGAGCGCAGCATGGCTTTAGGTTGCAGGCCCGCCGCGCGCACCTTGGCATCGGGCGTGTCGGTGCGCGTGAGCGGGAAGGGCGCAACCTGGTCGTAGCCAATGTGCAACGCCATCAGCGCCTCGCCCCAGGACGCCCATTGCCAGAACTCTTTGTAGAACGGAATGCGGGGGAATTCGCGTTTCAGGTTCTGCGCGTATTTCTCGCGGTAGGCTGGGTTGTGCAGCACGGCGTAGCAGTAGTGGAAGATGGCTTCCTTGGTGATCTTGCGCCCAGCCTTGCTCCCTCTCCCGCTGGGAGAGGGCTGGCGCGAGGGCTCTGCGGTTTGGTAATGGGCAGTGAATTGTTTGAACGCCCAGTCGGTGATGTTGTCGTAGTAAGTGCCCTCGGTGTCGATTCGATTCAGTGGCATACCGATGGTGTCGCCAATAAAATGCAGATCAAACGGAGCGCCACTTCCAAGAACGCGAAAATCTTTACCAAATGACAGGCA
>JANOMD010000502.1:0-3545 GCA_031420135.1 Rhodoferax sp.
ACCAGCCCGTGCGCCGACGCGATGTTGATGATGCGGCCCCAGCCCTTGCCGTTGTCTGCGGCCTTCATGGCAGGCAGCGCGAGCCGCGTGGCATGAAAGGCGCTTGAGAGGTTGATGGCAATCACCGCGTCCCATTTTTCGATGGGGAAGTCTTCAATTTTTGCGACATGCTGGATGCCCGCGTTGTTGACCAGCACATCGACGCGGCCAAATGTGGTGGCGGCAAAAGCCATCATGTCCGCAATCTCGCCGGGCTTGCTCATGTCGGCGCCGTGGTAGGCCAATCTGGTGCCAAAGAGGGCCTGGATGGCAGCAATCTCGGCTTTGGGGCCTTCAACGTCGCCAAAGCCGTTCAACACAATGTGGGCGCCCTGGCGGGCCAAGGCTTTGGCAATGCCTAGGCCAATGCCGCTGGTGGAGCCGGTGACCAAGGCAGTTTTGCCACTGAGGATGCCATTTGACATGAGGGTTCCCTTTTGAAGTCTGCTTTACGATAGGGGCAATTATCGCTTTCTGATGAGCCCTTTATGACTAAACCCACCCTTGAATTTGTCAACTGCCCCGATGCATCCGGCGGCCACCGCATGGCCTATTGGCAATGGGGCAACCCGCAGGCGGGCCATGTCATCGTTTGCGTGCACGGGCTGTCGCGCCAGGGGCGTGATTTTGATGTGCTGGCGCAGGCGCTGGTGGCCCGTGGCGGTGGCGCTGTTCGCGTGGTCTGCCCGGACGTCGTCGGCCGCGGCCAGAGCGACTGGCTTGCGGACCCGATGGGCTACCAGATACCGTCTTATGCAGCGGACATGCTGGCGCTCTTGGCGCAACTCAAACCGGTCACGCTGGATTGGGTCGGCACCAGCATGGGCGGCTTGATCGGCATGGTGATTTGCGCCCAGCCCGATACGGCCTTGCCCGCGCCCGTGCGGCGGCTGGTGCTCAACGATGTGGGCCCGGCCATCCAGTGGCAGGCCTTGCAGCGGATTGGCCAGTATTTGGGCAACGCGCCCCGATTTGCATCGCTGGAGCAGGCGGCGCAGGCCATGCGTGTGATTTCAACCGGATTCGGGCCGCATACGCCTGAAGAGTGGCTGGCGCTATCAGCGCCGATGGTCAAACCCATGACCGATGCACAGGGCGGTGTGGCCCTGCATTACGACCCGGCCATTGCCGTCCCGTTTCGCGCCATCACCGAGGAATCGGCAACGGCGGGCGAGGCGGTGATGTGGCAACTGTATGACAGCATCAGGGCGCAAACGCTGCTGGTGCGCGGTGCAAATTCCGATTTGCTGTCGCCAGACACCGCGCAGGCCATGACACAGCGCGGCCCCAAGGCGCGCCTGGTCGAGTTCGGCGGTGTCGGGCACGCGCCGACGTTCGTCGCAGCCGATCAAGTCGCTCTGGTGGTTGATTTTCTGTTGGATGACTGAGCCTGTTTGACACGCGGCAGGGTCAAAAATATTAACCTGTAGGTTAATTTTAACCCTCTGCAGGGCTTAAAATCAGAAAAAAACAACCAAATATGCCTATAGCTCTCGTATTATATAGATAGTTTGCTATAAATTATATAGTATACTGGAATGCGAAAAGATTCTTCAATCCCAACCAGTGCAATCGATTCCCCATGCAGCCAGAAATCGTCGCCGTCCATCAGAGCCCAGGGCATTCGTTCTCCAAGGAAAGCGTCGCCGCGCTGACGCTGATTGCGGGATTGGGAGGGCAGGCCGTGTCGATCCATTTCCCGGCCGGGCCGCATCGCCCACTGCCGGTTGAATAACGTGGTAGTAGGCGTGCAAACCAATCTGGAAATTGCCCGCGCACGCGCGTTTGCCGAGCCCCTGATCGCTTCGGAAACGCTGGATACGGGTGAAAACACGCTGGCCCATGCCGACGCGGTGGCGGCCATTTTGAAAACCATTGGCGGCTCGGACGCAATGCAGGCGGCCAACTATCTGGTCTACGCCTGTGAGCATCTGAACAAACCGGCTGACGTCATCGGCAAAGTGTTTGGTGACAACTTTGCGGCGCTGGCCATCGAGACCAACAAGCTGGTCAAAGTGCAACGCCTGGCGCGTGTTTCACAGGCGGGCGACGGTAAAAAAATGACGCCCATGCCGATGGCGCAAACTGCCGCCGCACAGACTGAAAACGTGCGCAAAATGCTGCTGGCATTTTCAAAAGACCTGCGTGTGGTGATGCTGCGTCTGGCCTCGCGCCTGCAAACCCTGCGCCACTTTGCCGCGACCAAACTGCCGGCGTCGCCAGCGTTGGCGCGTGAATCCTTGCAGGTGTTCGCGCCGCTGGCCAACCGGCTTGGCATTTGGGAAATCAAATGGGAGCTGGAAGACTTGTCGTTCCGGATTCTGGAGCCCGACACTTACCGCCAAGTGGCCGGTCTGCTGCATGAAAAGCGCACGCAGCGCGAAGCCTATGTACAGCATTTGCAGGAGCAGGTGCGCTCGAATCTTCAGGCCGAGGGCATTGTGGCCACGGTGCAAGGCCGCCCCAAACACATTTACAGCATTGTCAAGAAGATGCGCGGCAAGTCGCTGGGGTTCGAGCAGATCTATGACATACGCGCCTTGCGGGTGATTGTGGCCAGCATCCCCGATTGCTATGCCGCGTTAAGCTGGGTGCACAGCCGGTTTCAGCCGATTGTGAATGAGTTTGACGACTACATCGCCAAACCCAAGCCCAACGGCTACCAGTCGCTGCACACCATCGTGCGGGACACGACAGCGGGACGCACATCCGGCCAGCCCATCGAGATCCAGATCCGCACACAGGCCATGCACGACCATGCCGAGCATGGCGTGGCGGCGCACTGGGCCTACAAGGAGGCGGGTGTGAAAGGCTACGCGGGCGTGACCGCCAGCGGCGAGTACGACGCCAAGATCGCCGTGCTGCGCCAGTTGCTGGCGTGGGAGCGCGACCTGTCTGCGCCCCAGGCGGGCGACACTGGCGCGCCGATGTTCGACGACCGCATCTATGTGCTCACGCCCGATGCCGCCATTGTCGAATTGCCGCAAGGCGCGACGGCGGTGGACTTCGCCTACAGCGTGCATACCAACCTGGGCCACCGCTGTCGCGGCGCGAAGGTCGATGGCGTCATGGTGCCGCTGAATACGCCGCTCAAAAACGGCCAGACGGTGGAGGTCTCGGTGGTCAAGGAAGGCGGCCCGTCACGCGACTGGCTCAATGCCGAACTGGGCTTTCTGACCAGCCACCGCGCCCGCGCCAAGGTGCGCGCCTGGTTCAACGCGCAGGCCACGCATGAGACCGTCGCGAAAGGGCGCGAAGCGGTCGAGAAGCTGCTTCAGCGTGAGGGCAAAACCGCCTTGAAGCTGGACGACCTGGCCGCGCAACTGGGGTTCGATCGGGCCGATGATTTGTTTGAAGTGGTGGGTAAAGACGAGTTTTCGCTGCGCCAGATCGAGATGGTGCTGCGCCCGCCCGAGCCGGCGCTATCGCACGACGATGTGCCCTTTCTGCGCAAACCCAAAAACCTCGATCCGTCCGCCAGGGGCGGCCTGCTGGTCGTAGGGGTT
>JANOMD010000503.1:0-3476 GCA_031420135.1 Rhodoferax sp.
TTTTTACAGGAGCAATTCATGATTTCATCTCTTCAAAACCCACTGGCACTGGTCGGTCGCCTGTTGTTGGCGTTGCTGTTCTTGCCAGCGGGCATCAGCAAGATTGGCGGCTTCGCCGGCACAGCGGGCTACATCGCGTCCAAAGGTTTGCCCTTTGCGACGCTAGCGGCAGCGATTGCAATCGTTGTCGAAATCGCGGGTGGATTGGCACTGATTGCCGGGTTTGGCACACGCTGGGCTGCGCTTGCGCTGGCAGGCTTTACTTTGGTGGCCACTTTCTTTTTCCACAATTTCTGGGGCGTGCCGGCTGACCAGGCCATGGTCCAGCAACTGATGTTTTTCAAGAACATAGCGGTTGTCGGCGGATTGCTGGTGCTGGCTGCCTACGGTGCGGGTGCCTGGAGTCTGGACGCCAAGCGCAACACCTGATCGAACTTTTTTTCCAGGGGAAGCCTGACCATCAGGCTTTCCCACCAACAACTCACCAAGGAAATTTGACATGGCAAAAGTAGCAGTGGTTTATCACTCGGGTTATGGGCATACGCAGCGCATGGCGCAAGCGGTGGCACAGGGCGCAGCGGCAGAACTGATCGCCATCGATGCCGAGGGCAATCTGTCGGATGCAGCCTGGGCGACCCTGGGCGCGTCGGACGCCATCATCATGGGTTCACCCACCTATATGGGATCGGTAAGCTGGCAGTTCAAAAAGTTTGCCGATGCGTCCAGCAAGCAGTGGTTTGCGCAGGCCTGGAAAGACAAGATTGCGGCCGGCTTTACCAATAGCGCGGGTTTCAGCGGGGACAAGCTTTCCACATTGAACAGCATGTTCACCCTGGCCATGCAACATTCGATGATCTGGGTCAGCCAGGGCCTGATGCCCAGCAACACCAAAGCCGCCACCCGCAACGACATCAACAATGTCGTCTCTTACAGCGGCGCCATGGCGCAATCGCCTTCAGATGCGTCGCCCGCTGAAATGTCAAAGGGCGACCTGGAGACGGCGAAACTGTTTGGTCAACGTGTCGCTGAAGTGGCAGCACGCTTCAACAAGTAGAACGCTGGATAAAGTTCGAGGCAGATTCGGGCAGCCGTCCCGCAATTCTTCATCCAATGGAGCGACGTTTTCAGGCGAAGCAAATGCAACTTTCTACAATGCGAGCCATGTATGTTCATTTGCGCACCCACACCGAGTTTTCTGTTTCTGACGCGACGATCCGCATCGACGAGGTCGTCAAGACCGCCGCCGCCGACGGTCAAGCCGCGCTGGCCATCACGGATTTGAGCAATTTGTTTGGTGCAGTCAAGTTTTACAAAGAGGCACGCAGCAAGGGCGTAAAACCCATCATTGGCGCCGAGATCGTGCTCGAAGGCGTTGCGGCTGATGCTGCCAATCTGTCGCGAATGGTGCTGCTGGTGCAAGGCACGCAGGGTTATTTGAACCTTTGCGAGCTGCTCGCCAGGGCCTACACGCAGAATATTGTCAAGGGCCAACCGGTCATCAAGCTGGCCTGGTTGCAGCAGTTGAACGAGGGCCTGATTGCGCTTTCGGGGGCGCAGGCCGGCGCGGTCGGCCAGGCGCTGGTTCAAGCCGACGAGGCCCGGGCGCGTGAAGCGGCGCTGCTTTTTGCGCAGCTGTTCCCGCACCGTTTTTACATCGAGCTGCAGCGTGCCGGGCGAACCGACGATGAAGCCCACATCGCCCAGGCCGTGCAGTTGGCTGCGCGCATGAAGCTGCCGGTGGTGGCCACGCACCCGGTGCAGTTTGCGGGTGCTGAGGACTACGAGGCGCACGAGGCACGCGTCTGCATTGCCGAGGGCGAGATTCTGGGCAACCAGAAACGGGTGCGCAAGTTCACCCGCGAGCAATATTTCAAGTCGACCGCCGAGATGGAGGCCCTGTTTTCCGACGTGCCAACGGCGCTGGCCAACACCGTTGAAATTGCCAAGCGCTGCAACCTGACGCTGGTATTGGGCAAGCCGCAGTTGCCCGAGTTTCCGACGCCGCTGGTGAATGGCGAACGCATGACGCCTGAGGCGTATTTCCGATATGCCTCGCACGAAGGCCTGAAGCGTCGTTTGACTCACCTTTACCCCAGTGAATCAGTGCTTGCGAGAGAACGCCCACGGTACGAAGAGCGCCTTGCGTTCGAGATCGACACCATCCTGAAAATGGGCTTTCCGGGCTACTTTTTGATCGTCGGTGACTTCATCAACTGGGCCAAGAACAACGGCTGTCCGGTCGGGCCGGGCCGGGGATCGGGCGCCGGGTCGCTGGTGGCCTATTCGTTGAATATCACCGATCTGGATCCGCTGCGGTACGACTTGCTGTTTGAACGGTTCCTGAACCCCGAGCGGGTCAGCATGCCGGACTTCGACATCGATTTTTGCCAGGCCAACCGTGATCGCGTGATTGACTACGTGAAGTTGAAGTACGGCAAGGAAGCCGTCAGCCAGATTGTCACCTTTGGCACCATGGCAGCGCGGGCCGCCATCCGGGATGTAGGCCGCGTGCTGGATATGAGCTACACCTTTTGCGATGGCATCAGCAAGCTGATTCCCAACAAGCCTGGCACCCAGATCACGATTGAAGCAGCGATCAAGGCCGAGCCGCTTCTGGCCGAGCGTCTGGAAAAGGAAGACGACGTCAAAACCCTGCTGGCGCTGGCGCAGAAGCTCGAAGGCCTGACGCGCAACGTTGGCATGCATGCGGGCGGCGTGTTGATTGCGCCGAGCAAGCTCACGGACTTCTGCCCGCTTTACCAGCAGCCCGGCAGTGACTCGGCCGTGAGCCAGTTTGACAAGGATGACGTGGAGGCCATTGGCCTGGTGAAGTTTGACTTTCTGGGTCTGGCAACCTTGACGATTCTTGAAATCGCCAAAGACATGATTGTGGCGCGGCACAAGGGCCAGGAGAACTTCGCGTTTGAGGACCTTGCGCTGGACGACGCGCGGGTTTACCAGCTCTTTGCAGAGGCCAAAACCGAGGCCGTGTTCCAGTTTGAATCACGCGGCATGCAGGGCTTGCTGCGCGATGCCAAACCGACGCGGCTGGAAGACCTGATCGCCATGAACGCGCTGTACCGTCCCGGCCCGATGGACCTGATTCCCACCTATGTGGCGCGCAAGATGGGGCGCGAACCGGTCGAATACCCCGACCCGCGTGTTGAGGGCATCCTGAAAGACACCTACGGCGTCATGGTGTACCAGGAGCAGGTGATGCAGATGGCGCAGATCCTGGGCGGCTATTCGCTCGGTGGCGCCGACATGCTGCGCCGTGCAATGGGCAAGAAAAAGGCCGAAGAGATGGCCGAGCACCGGCAGATATTCCGGGATGGCGCCGCCGTCAACGGACTGTCGCAGCAAAAAGCCGATGAGGTTTTCGACCACATGGAGAAGTTTGCGGGCTACGGCTTCAACAAGTCGCACTCTGCGGCCTACGCGCTGCTGGCATACCACACCGCCTGGCTCAAGGTGCA
>JANOMD010000504.1:0-7451 GCA_031420135.1 Rhodoferax sp.
GCCTGGGAAGGTTTTGGGAGTTTGTCCGCCAGCCCGGATACCGGCCAACACAGCGGAAGTGCGCGCGCAAGCGTCTGCTTCCAATCCGCCCATATTCTGTCGGGGACGACGGACAGGGTTTTGTTGACTGATGCCTCTATGCAAAAATCGTTTCTTCGCGCGCGCTTTGCCGCCGTTCCGTTGGCCTGTTCGCTGGCCGTTATGTTTTCACCCTTCACGTTGGCCCAAACCGCGCCAGTGGCCCCGGTGACCCTCAAGGACGTGGTGGTCACGGCCAGCCGAGTCGCCACCCCCATCACCGATGTCATCGCCGATGTCTCCATCATCGACCGTGACCGCCTCGACCAGGCCGGGCAGTCTTCGTTGCTTGATTTGCTGGCGCAGCAGCCTGGCGTGCAATTCACCTCCAACGGCAGCTACCGTTCCAATTCAGGCATTTTTCTGCGCGGAGCATCGTCCAGCCAGACTCTGGTGTTGATTGACGGCATGCGCGTGGGCTCGGCCACATCTGGCAGGGCCTCATTGGAGAACATTCCGTTGGAGCGCATTGAGCGCATCGAGATTTTGCGCGGTGCTGCGGCCGCCTTATATGGGCCCGATGCCGTGGGCGGTGTGATTCAGATCTTCACCCGTGCGCCGACACAGGGCCTGGCACTCAGTGCCAGCGTGGGCGTGGGTTCGGACGGCCAGCAGCAAGCGGGCGCATCGGTTCGCGGCACCAAGGGCATCATCGGCTACAGCTTGGGTGTGTCGCACGAAAAAGCCAGCGGCATCAGCGTGATCACCAACCCGGCTTCGGCCAATTTCAATGCCGACGCGGATCGCTTCGCGTCCACCAGCGTGGATGCGAAGCTCATCGCCCGCATCAACAAAGACCACGCCTTGACTTTGAGCTGGTTGCAATCTCAAGGCGAATACCAATTTGACGATACGCCGTTTCCCAACCCGCTGGCGCTGACCAAGGCGACATCGGATGCAGTCGCCAAGCCGCGCCTCACCAACGCTCAGTTGAAATGGGAGGCCCAGTGGCTGGCGCAGTGGAAATCCACAGTGAGCCTCGGCACGAGCGATGATGAATCGGTCAGCGAGTATTTCCGCTTGGTGGACGGTGCCGCAGGCGGTAACAACAAGTTCAACACCAACCGCAAACAGTTGACCTGGCAGAACGACATCGCGTTGGGTAAAGACGTGCTCTCCTTGATGCTGGAGAGCCGCTCTGAATCCATCGACAGCTCGACCGACTACACCGTCAAATCCCGTGATATTCGAAGCGCCCTGGTGTCGTATGCGTTGAATCGCGCCGACTGGAACGCGCTGGCCGTGCTGCGCAATGACGACAATTCGCAGTTTGGCAGCGTCAACAACTGGGCACTCTCGGGTGGCTATCGGCTCACCAGCAACCTGCGCGCAGTAGCCAGCGTAGGCACCAGTTTTCAGGCGCCGTCGTTCAACCAGCTGTACTTTCCCAACTTCGGCAACGCGGCCCTCACACCCCAGCGCAACCGCAGCGAGGAGATTGGCCTGCGCTACAGCCAGGGTCGCTTGAATTTGGGTGCGGTGGTCTACCGCAATGACATCCAGGGCTTCATTAACCCCAGTAACAACGTGCAAAGCTCACGGGCGGTGCTGCGCGGCGTGACGCTGAGCGCTGATACGCAGGTAGGTGCCACAAACTACGCGCTGTCTTACGACTATGCCGACCCACGGTCCTTCTCCAGCTTTGCCGCATCCAACGATTTGCGCCTGGTGCGCATTGCCCAGAACGTGCTCAACGCGCGGGTGAGCCATCGCATGAACGATATCGACCTGTTCGGCGAGCTTAAAGTTTCCAGCGACCGGGAGGACAACAACCTGGCCTTCAATGGGCGCGACACGCTGCCTGGCTATGGCCTCTTAAACCTGGGCGTGGACTGGCGCATCCGCAAAGACTTGTCCCTGCTAGCCCGCGTGAACAACGCGACGGACGCGCAATACTCGCTGGCCAACAGCTACTCAACGCCCGGGCGCAACGTGTTCGTAACTCTGGCGTGGATGAGCCGCTGAAACGGACGAGCCGCTGAAATGGACAAACCGCTAAGCATCGCTCGCAACGAGCTGATTCTGGGCGGCCAGAAGAGCGGCAAGTCGCGCCGGGCCGAGACGCTGGCGCGCGACTGGCTGCTTGCATCGCCCCAACACCAGGCCGTGTTGATCGCCACGGCCCAACCGTGGGACGATGAGATGCGCGCACGCATTGCCCGCCACCAAGCAGACCGTGCCCTGCGCCTGCCCAGCATGACCACGGTGGAGGAGCCCGTAAAACTTGCCGAGGCCATTCAACATCACAGCCGTGCCACCACGCTGGTGGTAATTGATTGCCTCACGCTGTGGCTCACCAACCTCCTGATGCCTGCCCGTGGTGAGGAATTTGAACAAAATAGACCTTTAGCTCTCGTAGAGAATACATGGACAGCTACATTATTAATAGCAATTGAGAGTGCGCCTGGCCCCGTCGTGCTGGTCGGCAACGAGATTGGCCTGGGTGTAATTCCGCTCGGCGCTGAAGTGCGCCGCTTTGTTGATGCGCTCGGACAACTCAACCAGACTGTGGCGCGGGTTTGCCAGCGAGTGACGTTAATGGCCGCAGGCTTGCCGTTGACGCTGAAAGGCAGGCCATGAAAACTGCCTTCTTCCTGTTTATCGCTGGGATAGCCTTAGTCGGTTGGAGCCCTGCGCAAGCCCTGCAAGTCACCGATGACAGGGGTACCACGGTCAGCTTCGACAAAACGCCGCAGCGCATCGTCAGCCTGCTGCCGTCCCTCACGGAAACCGTGTGCGAGCTGGGCCACTGTGCTCGCCTGGTGGGCGTAGATCGATATTCTGACTACCCTGCCAATGTAAAGACGTTGCCCAAGGTCGGTGGTGGCATCGACCCGAACATCGAGGCCATCGTGGCGCTGCGGCCCGACGTGGTGCTGATGGCGACCTCTTCGCGCGCGGGCGAACGCCTGGAGGCGCTGGGCATCAAGGTGGTGGCGCTGGAGCCTAAAACGCACAAGGATGTGCAGCGCGTCATGCTCACGCTGGGCCAGGTGCTGGGCATTGCAGACGCACAGCGCATCTGGCGCGCAATTGATGCAGGGGTGTCGGCGGCGGCCCAATCGTTACCCCCGCAGGTGCGTCAGACGCGGGTTTATTTTGAGGTGAATCAAGGGCCGTACGCAGCCGGTGAATCGTCATTCATCGGCGAGACATTGACCCGCCTGGGCGTGAAAAATATCGTGCCCGCAAAGCTGGGGCCGTTTCCCAAACTCAACCCCGAGTTCATCGTGCGCGCCAATCCTGATCTCATCATGATTGGCCAACGCAGTGCGGATGGCATGGCTCAGCGCCCTGGCTGGCACAGCATGCGCGCGCTTCGCGAGCAACGCATCTGCTTTTTTTCCAGTGAACAAGCCAATGTGCTGGTGCGCCCGGGGCCGCGCATGGCTGAAGGCGCGCGGCTGATGGCGCAGTGTCTGGCTGACCGGGCTCCCAAAACCAAGTCGATGGGTGCTGCGCTGGAGGCCCGATCTTGAACCTGCGCCGCACCTCTGTGTTGGTGTGGACTCTGCTGTGTTGCGGCATCTTGCTGGCGGCCTTGGGCGTGTGCGTCGGCAGCACTGGGTTCGAGAACCTTATTACCCCCTTGCTCAACCCCGAGCAGGACTCGGCGCAATACGCCATGGCGCGGCAGATCGTTTGGGATATTCGCCTGCCGCGCACACTCGGTGCTGGGGCGGCCGGTGCCTTGCTGGGCTTGGCCGGGGCGGTCGCGCAAGGCTTGTTCCGCAACCCGCTGGCCGATCCCTATCTGCTCGGCAGCGCCTCGGGTGCGTCACTCGGTGTCGCGCTGGCACTGGCCGCCATGGGGGGTGCGGCGGGCATGTTGGGCGGCGACATGATGCGTGGGGGCACGGCGGTTAGCGTGTTCTCCAGCAGCGTGCTGGTGCGCGTGGGCCTCACCGGTGCTGCTTTTTTCGGTGCGGTGCTGGCGGTGCTGCTCACGCTGGCACTCTCGCGGGGTGTGCAGCACACGCTGCGCCTGCTGCTGGCCGGGGTCGTGGTCGGCGTGGTGCTGGGTGCCATGACGCACTTGGTGCTTTTGTTCTCGCCCGATTCATTGCAGGCGATGCAAGCCTTCATGCTGGGGTCTACTAGCTTTGTGGATTGGACAGCCTGCCTGTTGATGGCGGGCGTGTGGGGGGGGTGCGCCATCGCCGCGTGGCTGCTGGGCCGGGTGTTGGATGGATTAAGCCTTGGCGATGCCACTGCGCGCAGCTTGGGCTTGCCGCTCGCCCCCATGCGCGTTGCGCTGGTAGCGGTGCTGGCGTTGACCACAGGCACGGCGGTCGCGCAAACAGGGCTGATCGCGTTTGTGGGCCTGGCAGCACCGCACCTGGTGCGCTCAGTGATCAAAACTACGCACGGCCAACTCATTTTGCTGTCCAGCCTGGTGGGCGGCGTACTGCTGATGGCGGCAGACACTCTGGCGCGCTGGCTGATTGCCCCGCAGGAGTTGCCTGTGGGCGTGCTCACGGCTGTGTTGGGCGGCGGCTATTTGCTATGGCTGATGCACCGCAGCACCCGAAATGCCAGCGGCGTGGGGTTGTGATGACGACTCCAAACGCCATCGCGGTTCATGCGCATTCCATCCATGCCAGGCTGGGAGGTGTCGAGATCCTGCACGGCATAACGCTGGCTATCCCAAAAGCCCGTTGGACGAGTGTCGTTGGCCCCAACGGTGCGGGCAAATCCACCTTGCTCAAGGTGCTGGCTCATCTATTGCCGCACACCGGCACCGTCACTCTGCTAGGTCAGCCACTGGTGAGCTTGCCAGGGCGCATGCGTGCGCAACAACTGGCGTGGTTGGGGCAAAACGAGTCGACGGGTGATGACTTGACCGTGCATGATGTCGTCATGCTCGGTCGTTTGCCGCACCAGGCCTGGCTTGCCGCACCCAGCGCTGACGACCATGAAGCGGTGGCGCGCGCCCTGCACGCCACCCAGTCATGGGCGTGGCGGGGCAGATCGCTAGGCCAGCTCTCAGGCGGTGAGCGCCAGCGCGTGCTGTTGGCCCGCGCATTGGCGGTGCAAGCCGATGTGCTCATGATGGACGAGCCCCTGGCCAACCTGGATCCGCCGCATCAAGCTGACTGGCTGGCGCTGGTGCGGGCGCTCGTGGCGCAAGGTAAAACGGTCGTGAGCGTGCTGCACGAAATATCCATGGCCCTGCACGCGCACGAGATGGTCATCATGGCGCACGGCCGCATCACCCATCAGGGCGCTTGTGATGCAGCCACCACGCACCGCGCACTGGAGGCGGTGTTTGACAACCGTATCGCCATTCATGGCCTGGGTAACCATTGGGTGGCGCTGCCACAAGCGAAACCCGATGAACCGAACAAACGCAGAGAACACGATGCAAATTGAAATCCCCCCCGCCCACAAGCCTTACGACAAACCCGAGGGCGAGCGCCGTGGCCTCTTGATCGTCAACACAGGCGACGGTAAGGGTAAGAGCACCGCTGCGTTCGGTCTGGCGCTACGCGCGCACGGACGAGGCAAGGCGGTGAAGATTTTCCAGTTCATGAAAGTGCCTACCGCGCGCTTCGGTGAACACCGTATGTTTGAGCAACTGGGCATTCCCATTGAAGGCCTCGGTGATGGCTTTAGTTGGAAAAGTCAAGATTTGGAACACTCCGCGCAACTGGCACGCGAAGGCTGGATCAAAGCCAAGGCCTATATTCAAAGTGGTGATTACTTCATGGTGCTGCTTGATGAATTTACCTACCCGTTGATTTACGGCTGGATGGAGCCCTTGGGCGGTGTCGAAGAAGTGATTCAAGCGCTGTTTGACCGGCCCACCCATACGCACGTGGTCATCACCGGCCGCCGTTGCCCGCCAGAAATCATTGAGCTCGCCGACACCGTGACCGAGATGACGATGATCAAACACGCGTTCAAGGCGGGCATTCCGGCGCAGCGCGGGATAGAGGATTAGGTCCACGCGTGGTGATGTGCTCCGTCATGGCTGGTGCGGTCGTAGTGGCTTTCATGGTTGACCATTGGCTGGGTGAGCCGCGCGCCGGTTGGCATCCCGTGGTGTGGATAGGGCGCTATTTGGATTGGGCTGGGCGATGGGTGGCACCGCCATCGTCGCCGACTTTGCAACTCACTGCGGACTTGAAGCATTTCTGGCTTGGGATGCTCTTTTGGTTGACCGGCGCAACTGCGGTTTCTGTTGCGGCGTGGGTGCTGCAAGATGCCATCATGACTTTGCCTAAAAATCTGTCTAGCAGTCTCCATTTACATGCGGTTGTTGGCGCGGCACTGGCGGCGGCACTGCTGGGGTTGATTCTTAAGCCGTTGCTGGCCTGGGCCATGTTGAAGAGCGAAGTGATGGCGGTAGAGGCGGCGCTGGGCGAATCCGTGCAGGCTGGGCGCGAGCGCCTGAGGTGGCTGGTGAGCCGCGATGTAGCGGCGCTCACCGAAGCGAAAGTGCGTGAACGCGCCATCGAATCGCGGGCCGAGATTTTGAACGACTCGGTTGTGGCACCGATTTTCTGGTTTGTGCTGCTGGGCCTGCCAGGTGCAGCGCTATATCGGTTTGCCAACACAGCCGATGCCATGTGGGGCTATCGGGGCGTGCGTAATGGCCAGGTGTGGGAGTGGAGCGGCAAGTGGGCGGCCAGAGCGGACGATGTTTTGAGCTGGGTGCCTGCGCGCATCACGGCGGCATTGTTGATGGCGGTGTCGGGGATTGGCGCAGTGCGCGCCTTGCGGCAAGAGGCGCGCCGCACGCCATCACCCAACAGCGGCTGGCCCATGGCCGCGATGGCGCTTGGGCTGGGTGTGTGTTTGCGCAAGTCCGATGGGTACGAGCTCAATGCGCTGGGGCGTAGCCCGCAACCCGCTGACACGCACCGAGCGATTGCCCATGCATCAAAAGCGGTGCGTGTCCTGGTGCTGGTCGGACTGATCTTCGTTGGCGCTGGGTCGTTGGTAGATTTTCTATGACAGATTTGCCTCGATTGCACGGCGGGCCAGACGCGCTGGGCGTGCCGCTGCATGACTTCTCCACCAACAGCAATGCCTGTGGCCCGTGCCCGCAGGCGCTGGCTGCCGTGCAAAGCTGCGATGCCAGCCGCTACCCGGATCCAACGTATGCGGCACTGCGGGCACAGTTGGCAGTGTTTCATGGCGTGCATGCTGAACGGATTGTGCTGGCGGGCAGCGCCAGCGAGTTCATATTCCGCATCACTGCCTGGGTGGCCCGCTGCGGCGGCCACATGGTGCGCGTGCCGCTGAATGGCTACGCCGACTACGCTCATGCAGCCCGCGCCTGGGGGCTGGCTGTCACTACTTCGGGCGCGGCTGATTTGCATTGGCATGCCGACCCCTCAAGCCCGCTGGGGCAATCACCCGTCGAT
>JANOMD010000505.1:0-8760 GCA_031420135.1 Rhodoferax sp.
TTCATCCAGCGCTCGCGGTCGCGCTTCAAGAGCGAATAGGGGGCGATGATGAGGTCATGCGTGGCCATGTCCGCAGCCGCCTCATGGCGCTCGGCCCCGTGCAGCACCAGCACTTTGAGGTCGGGCGTGAAGCGGTTCGCCTCGCGCTTCCAGTTGCCCATCAGGCTGACCGGGGCGATCACCAGGGCCGGGCGATCAAGCCGCCCGGCTTGCTTTTCAACCAGCACGTGGGCCAGTGTTTGCAGCGTTTTGCCCAAGCCCATGTCGTCCGCCAAAATGCCACCGAGTGAATGCGTGCGCAAAAATTGCAACCAGTTCAGGCCCTGCTGCTGGTACGGTCGCAGCTCGGCGTTCAATCCGGTTGGCAGAGGCACTTCAGGCAAGGCACTTTGCCCTGCCAGTTGCTTGACCATCTCTGCCAAGGCCTGCGCACCTTGCCACTGCGCGCCTGCACCCAGCGCGGCACCCAGGCGCATCGCCTCCATGCGCGAGAGGCGCAGCGTGGCACCACTGACATCATGGCCGCGTTCGCCCAGCAAATCCAGCAGCGCGTTCAGCCACGGCAACAGCGGCTCAGTCGGCAGGCGCAGCAGCTTGCCATTGGGTTGTGGCAAATAGGCAAACGGTGGCAGTTGCGCGATGTGGCCGTCTTCAGTGATGAAGTTGCCCAGTTGCGACAGCAGCTCTGGCAAAAACGGCAGGATGTTGTGCCGCTGGCCGTTGATTTGCATGCCCAGCGAGAGGTCGAACCAGGGGCTTTGGCTTGCGCCTTCTTCGCCAGCATCATTGTCTTGGGGCTCGTTCATCGACACGTCAAGCGACTCAGCACGTTCAATCCAGCCATCCATCTCTGGGGCCAGCACCACGGTGAAGCCGGCGTCAATCAACGGCGCGAAGTCACTCTCAGACCATTGCAGCCAGCGGTATTGCTCCTGCGCCAAAGCGATGTGAAACAGGCCGTCGGCATTACCCACCAAGCTCAGCTCATGCAGTTTTGCCAGCGCTGTCTGCTCTGCCATTACATCGCGGTGCAGCATGATGCGCTCGGCCGGATTGCCTTCACTGGCGGCGCGTGAAACCAGCACGGGGGTCTGAAAGTTGCGGCTGAAAATGGCAACGTCGCCATAGTCAAACCGCAGTGTGGCGCACAGCAAACCCACTTGCGGGCGTTGCTTTGAAGGCGTTGGCTCAATTTCAAGAATCGCTTTGGGGAGGATGCCCTGAATCACGCGCGGCGCTTTGAGCACCGGCGGCAGCGGCAGCCCCACCAGGCGGCTCAAGAGCGCAGTCTCATGCGTGGCAAAGTCAGATTGCGGGATGGGCGGGGCTTTGAGTAGCAGGGCCAGGTGCTCAGCCGACAAACCCGGCATTTCGATCACGCCGCATTCGCCAAGCTTGGAGTCCACATACCACGGCGGCGTGTTGGCAAACCAGCGTGTGCGTTGACTTGATTCATCAGGGTTCGCGACCGGAGCTCCGGCACCCTCCCCATCATCGTCCAAGCCCGCTTGCAGGGCCCAGCCTGGCTCCTGCGAGCCCGGTATCTTCACCTCGGCCCAGCGCCACGTGAGCGCGCGGGGCGCTCCCATGCGCAGGCTCTGGCCCAGCGTACGGTCTGGGCCTTGCTCGTACAACCGGCCTGAGCGGGCGGCCATCTCTACCGCCAGTGGCCCAACTTCACCGGCCAGGGTTGCGGGCTCAAAGGCAGAATACGAATAGCTCAGGTTCTGCCCGCTGAGCATGCGGATCAGGTTGATGATTTCCCGATCTTTCGCAGTCGCGATGTGGCTCTCGCCATAGCGCGGCAGCTTGACTTTAGACCAGGTGCCGTTACGCAGGCGGTTGACGTGCGCGAACCCCAGTCGCAACAGTTGCGGATTTGCGTCGTGGGTGGCCGCGAGTAAGTAGACCAGTCGCTCGCTTTGTGGATCGGCATCAGGCATCACACCGACCAGGCTGTCGGCATCCGGCAACTGGCCAAACAAATCCAGCCACTGGCCGACTTTTTGGTGGGCCTGCTGTGCCTCGCGCTCGGCCATGGCACGCTCGCGCGCTTGCAGGCGGGCCGCTTGCTCCTGCGCGCTGGGCGCAGCCGCAGCGGGCGCAATCACCGCCGCTTTACCAGCCATGAATGGCGGGCGGTTGAGGTCTGGCTTGATCGACTTGAAAGCCGCCTTGAGTGTCAGCGCAACGCCATGTTTGCACTCGTCGCCCACCGGGCAGGTGCAATCGCTGTTGAAGAAGCTCAGGTTGCCTGCCGGGTCAATTTCTACGGTGGCCGTCACCCGGTACGGCGACTTGAGCGTGCCCTGCACCACGCCTTCAATCTCCCACTCGGTGCTGTTGACATGATTCACCTCGCACGAGATGACCTGCTGGATCAAATACAGGCTCATGCCCCGCTCGAATGTGGGCTCGGGCACCAGCGCGCGGATTGAATGGGGGTTGAGGAAGAACCGGGAGTCGCTCATCAGGGGTTCGGATCGCGTCTAAAGTAGTTTTACTACAATTGTGGTTAAATCAAGGAAAAAACTGGCCGAAATTGGCAAAATTGACTAACTTGAGAATTATTTAGGCCGCTAGCTCTCGTATTTTATGCATATATAGCTATATATTATGTAGCAAACCGTTCTGCAACACCCCATGCGCCTGGACATCGGCGTGGTAGCTGCTGCGCACCATGGCCCCCACTGCGGCATGGCTGAAACCCATCTCATATGCGCGCGCCTCGTACAGCTTGAAAGTCTCCGGATGAACGTAGCGCTTCACCGTGAGGTGCGAGCGCGAGGGGGCCAGGTATTGGCCGATGGTCAGCATGTCGATGTGGTGGTCGCGCATGTCCTGCATCACTTGCAGCACCTCTTCGTCAGTCTCGCCCAGGCCGACCATGATGCCGCTTTTGGTCGGCACATTCGGGTGCAGCGCCTTGAATTTTTTCAGCAGGTTGAGTGAAAACTGGTAATCGCTGCCGGGGCGGGCTTCTTTGTACAGGCGGGCGGTCGTCTCCAGATTGTGATTCATCACATCGGGCGGCGCGGCGGTCAGAATGCTCAAGGCGCGGTCATCACGGCCTCTGAAATCGGGCACCAGCACTTCGATTTGTGTCGCAGGCGACAGTGCGCGGATGCGGGTGATGCAATCGACAAAATGCTGCGCGCCACCATCGCGCAAGTCGTCGCGGTCCACGCTGGTGATCACGACGTACTTCAGTTTCAACGCAGCGATGGTCTTAGCCAGGTTTTCAGGCTCGTTCACATCCAGCGGATCGGGCCGGCCGTGCCCGACATCGCAAAACGGGCAGCGCCGCGTGCACTTGTCGCCCATGATCATGAAGGTCGCCGTGCCCTTGCCAAAGCACTCGCCGATGTTGGGGCAAGACGCTTCCTCGCACACCGTGACCAGCTTGTTTTGGCGCAGGATGTCCTTGATCTCATAAAACCGCGTACTGGGGCTGCCAGCCTTGACGCGAATCCAGTCCGGCTTTTTCAGCACCTCGCCCTGAACCACCTTGACCGGAATGCGTGACAGCTTGGCAGCCGCCTTTTGCTTGACGGATGGGTCGTAGGTCTCGCTCGACTGCGCCGTGCGAACGACGGTTGCAGGGACGGTTAAAGGGGTCTCAACGTGACTCATATTTGCTGCGGCAGCCGCTTATGGCGCCAGGTAAGTGACGAGCTTTTGGCTCAAAACGTCGGCAGCCTCCTGCCAGGTGACGCAAACCCCGATTGTAGAAAGATCCACCGTTTGCAGCCCAACGTAGCCGCAAGGGTTGATGCGCGAGAAGGGCTCCAAGTCCATCGCCACGTTCAGCGCCACGCCGTGGTAGGTGCAGTTGCGGCTGACTTTGATGCCGAGGGCGGCGATCTTGCCGAGGCCGTTGAAATTAATTGGGGTCAGATTCCAATTATCACCATGTGGTAATTGGGTTCTGACCCCAATTAAATCGCCTCTGACCCCAATTGTTTGGTGTGACCGAGGGTCTTCGAGCCGCACATAAATTCCCGGCGCACCTCGCACGCGATGCCCTGTCACCCCAAAGTGCAGCAGCGTGCGAATCACCGCTTCTTCGACCCGGTAGACATATTCCTTCACAAAATAGCCCGCTCGCTTCAAGTCAATCATCGGGTAGCCCACCACTTGCCCCGGCCCGTGGTAAGTCACCTGGCCGCCGCGATTGGTTTGCACGATGGGGATATCGCCCGCATCGATCACGTGCTCTGCTTTGCCAGCGAGTCCTTGGGTAAAGACGGCAGGGTGCTCACACATCCAGAGTGCGTCAGGCGTATGGGCGTCGCGCGAGGCGGTGAAGTCCTGCATTGCCTGGTAGGTGGGCAGGTAGTCAACCAGGCCGAGATGGGTGACCTGCGTCACGCCGAGGCTGTCCCGATCACCGCAGAGCGAATTTGCTGCGCCATGTCCATGCCATTGAGCATCTTTTCAACCATCACAAAACGCTGCCCGGTGGTTTGCGCCCAGCGTTCGCCCACCATGCGCTTCTCGCGTGAATCGTCATTCGTGGCGTAGCCGTCGCCTTTGTATTCAACCACCAGCAGCCGCCCGTCTTGCAGCTCGGCGACGAAGTCGGGGTAAAAATAATCAGTTGCCGTGGGCAGCCAGAACGCAAATTCTGGAAGCCGCTCCAAATTACGCACCCAGTGTTTGACGGCAGCTTCGCGGTCAAGCGCCTTGGCGCACTCAAACTCCTCGCCTTCAGACTTGAGTTTTGCAATCTGCGGATAAAAGTGCTTCTTGAAATCCCAACGCCCACCGTAGGCCTGCCGAATCGGGTAGCGGCCTTTGACGAACCGAAAAACCCACGCCTCGCTATGCGTCAGTACTGCATCCGCGCGGCCAAACAGCAGGTTCTGAAACCCCTGATTTCGCGCATCCGCCACCACGCTGTCGATGCGCTTGGCGATCATTTGCCCGAGCTGAAAGCGCGACCGAACCAAGCCCGTGAGCGCAAAACCGCGCTCGCGCAAAAGGTGCGACACCAGCTTTTGTACGTAGGCCTGCGTCTCAGTTTGCGTCAAACCCGCGCGGCGCACCTGGCGCTCCAGCGCGATGACCAAATCATGCTCCGTGGCATTGGTCGGCACGGCATCCAGCGACAGTTGTGCCGCATCAGCCTGCTTCAGGCGAACGCGTTCACCCTCGACGTAAATCTCGAATAAATCGCTTTGCTGAACCAGGTTGAAACCCGGTAGCTCGGGGCGGGCATCGGCACGCAGCAGATCAAACTCCATCAGTTCGCCCAGCGTTTCGCGCTCAATCAGTTCCAACTCGCCCTGAACCCGCGCGCAAAGCTGGGGAATGGCCGCAAACGGCACATCCCGCTCGGCGGGCGAGCGCAAGGCGTGAAGGCGGGCGTTGTGCTGGTCAAGTTGCGCCGCTGCCATCGCCTTGTCGTCTTTGTTGGCGATCGACAAAATAGCCTCCCGCGTGACAACTGACACAGGCCCAGTGATGCGAAGCCGCACCGGCTCGCCTTTTACAGTGCCCGGCAATATCTGAACATCCGGCTGCGCACGCAATGCGCAAGCTACGGCGATGGGGTCCAGCGCGGTGAGTTCCAGTTCAACTGTCAGGGCTTTTTCGGTGGCGGCGGGTGCCTCGCCAAACAAGTCGTCTTCATCCGGCAGCAGCACACTGGCCGCGCTCATCGCATCAAAACCCATGCCCTGCGTCAGGCTGTCCACCAGCGAGTTGGCGGCTTCTGAAAAGCTGCGGGCGATCACGTGAACATACGCCTTGTTCAGCGCCGGGCTCTTGCGTTTTTTGGCATAGGGCATGCGCAGCACACGCCCCAAAAGCTGCTCCACCGCCTGGTTGCTGCGCAGGTTTTGCAGCGAGCACAGCACATAGGCAAACGAGCAGTCCCAGCCCTCACGCAACGCGTCGACGGTGATGACATAACGCACCGGGCAAGTCGGGTCAAACAGATTCACGCCGTCCAGCTCGCGCTGGCTGCCGGTGGCTACGGCAATCTCGCGTTCTTCAATGTGATGGCTCTCCAGCAGATGCTGCTTGACGATGTCCACCGTTGCCTCCCCGCCTTTATCCTGCGCCTGGAACAGCACGATGGGCCGCACGTACTGCGGCTCGTGCGCGGCCTCGGCCTCCAGTTGCGTGCGGCGCAACAGCGCATCGCGCACGGCATCCTGCCAGACGGTTTCGTGCTCGGCCAGCATGATGGGCAGCTTGATCATGTCTTCAGCCTCCAACTCGCGGGCTGACACGCTGTAAAGCACATTGGTTTTGGTAGGCACGGGCGTGGCCGTCAAATCCAGGACGCAGTTCGGACGAATGCCTTGCAGCATGTTTAGTGACAGTGGCGTTTTAGCGTTGTGCGCCTCGTCCACGATCACGATGGGTTGCTGCCAAGCCAGCCAATTGGCCAATGAACACTTCACGCGGCCGATATCTTTGGCAGTCAGCACGACTTGGCCCTCCACATCCAAATCCGCTTGCTCAACACAAGCCAGACCGCGCTCGGTGGCCTGCTGCGGCGTGAGGTTCAGGCTCTTAAAGTGCGTCTCCCAAGCCTCACTCATGGCATACACGCGCCGCCCCGCCTTGTTGGCCACGCGAAAGCTCTGGATGGTCGCCACCACGATGATGGCCTGCTGACCAAAGCTTTGCGGCGGCAGGGTGTGCATGGCATCGAGCTCGCACACCTGAAAGCGCTCGCCATAGGCATCTTGTAGTGCCGCGCGGTAGGCATGGCCCGGGCTTTGCAGCGCGGCCAGCGTCTGGCTGCGAATCGTGTCACTGGGCACCAGCCACAGGGCGACGGGGAAATCACGCTGCGACCAGGTCTGCGCGATGAGAGGAATGGCGTGCGACGCCATCAGCGTTTTGCCGCCGCCCGTGGGGATGCGCAGGCACACGCAAGGCGTTTGCCCAAGCTCATCCGCACGGTAAGGCGCGCCCGCCTTGCTTGCCCCCCTGCCCGAGTCCTCCCGCGCCATCGCATGTGCCCAAGCCGCCTCCAGCCCCATGGTGCCGGCCTGGCGCAGGAACATGCCGAGCGCGGCCAGGGCGGATTGTTGGTAGGTTTTTAGGGTGAAGGGTGTCATGCGGGTAGATTTAGTGTGGTTATCCACAGCGATTACACACGTTTGACATAGTTATCCACAGGGGTATAATGATGCGGTGGGGACAAAATTCGGCTCCATGCCGTGTGAATGCAAAAGCCAAGGGGTAACCCAGCCGCGCAATCCTATATCTCCACACCTTTTCATGAAGCCGCTCCTGTTAACTCAGGCAGCGGCTTTTTCTTGTTGTAGTACGTTCCATATGTAGCGCTGATTTTGTCGTCAACGGCGTGAATTAAGCCGACTTTGTCCCACATAAGTTCTATAAACCGAGCCTCCTGTCGGCTGTAATAGCGTTGCAGCGCCCAGAGTACATAGTCCGCAGCTTGTAGACAGGGTTCGTCGCGCGGACTACTCGGCACCAGGTCAATCTGAGTGGTCACGGATTTGTTCCACTTTTGTTCAAAACGTGTTCGAGCCAAGTTCAACGCGCTTTGAAACGCCCGTGTTCGATCAGCTGTGCCACGAACACCATAGCTGATACAGCAGGCTTCATAGGAATGAAGACGGTCTTTGAAAAGGCGCGCAACTGTCTGGTCATACAACTCGTTTGGTTTGTAACTGTACTCACGGTCACGTGTATTCCGCTCTTGCACATAGGCCAACACGTACCGCATGTCGCGCACCACGGCGTAAAACCGAATGTCAGCTTTTGCGAGCACTTTGAACACTTCCCGGCGAACCTCTGGTACGTCGTCTTTGGCGTGAAACATTACTGCAGTCTTGCGTCTATGAGGTTGCATGGACTCAACGTTTTTGAAATAAGGGTCACGGAGCAATTCGGTTCGGAGTGACTCGAGTTGAGCAGCCAATACCGCCGGTTGTGATACCTGTAGTGCGCCGAGCATGAAATGGGTTCGGCCCTCCGGCTGACCTAGAAGTACCCGACCCTGCGAACCAAACAATACGCCGTCGCCAGACTCGTCCACAAAGTAGTTGGTTGTTTTCATCAGGGCAGTATGGATGCGACGCGGCGAATTCAGCAAGGAAACCGCTTTATTGTTTCGCTCACCGCGCCCTCACGTCATAAGGAATCTGCTTAAAAGTCATCCCCGCCGCTGCCAGCCGCGCGGGGCCTACGCGGACGGACTCGCCGTAGACCACCAAGGGCGTGTTGGCGGGGGCTAATTGGGCGTGCAGGTTTAGCAGCGCGGCCAGCACGTCGCGGGTGAGTACGTTGCCGCTGGCGGGGCGTTTGTCACCCAAAATGCCGTTGAAGAGCAAGTAAATACTCATTTTGGGTATATTGAGTGCCTCTGAAGCAGTTCCTGGCTCATTTTCAGATGAAATTAGCGTGTAGCTCTCTAATTCATTAGATTTGTTGCTATTAACTATATAGTACGTGCCGAGGCAGGGTGTTCCAGGCTGGGCGGTGGCGGGGTCGAACGCGGTGCCGGTTTCTTGTTGCCAGATGAAAGCGGCCAGGGTATTGAAGCGCACCGCCGGGTTGATGCGGCCTGCGTCGTCAAACACCGTCTCGCCCAGCCGCATGAAGCGAAAGCCGCCGCCGCCGTTCCATCCCACCGCTTTGCTGATGCCGCCCTGCTCGCCGTCAATCACTTTTTGCAGACGTGGCAGGCAGTGCGTGGCAGCGTGTTCGCCCATCTCGATGCCAATCCAGCGGCGGCCCATTTTGTGGGCGACGGCGGCTGTGGTGCCGGAG
>JANOMD010000506.1:0-2659 GCA_031420135.1 Rhodoferax sp.
GAGCGGGACCAGATTTTTCAGGCCAAAGGTCACCACTACTCGACCACGGCGCTGGTCGGGGGTGATGTCGCTTTGGCAGCGCAATTTCAGGATGGCAGCTTCGCCACCCTGTACCTGAGCCCGCGCGACTACCACCGCATCCATATGCCTTGTGATGGCCGCCTGAGACGCATGATTTACGTGCCGGGTGACCTGTTTTCAGTCAACCCCACTACGGCGCGCGGCGTGCCGGGGCTGTTCGCGCGCAACGAGCGGGTGGTGTGCGTGTTTGATTCCAGCGCCGGCCCGTTTGTCCTGGCACTGGTGGGCGCCACCATCGTTGGCAGCATGGCGACGGTTTGGCACGGCGTGGTCAACCCGCCGCGCCTTGCTGCGCTGCGGGAGTGGCGCTATGACGACCAGGCGCCCGAGTTGAAGCAGGGCGATGAGATGGGGCGCTTTCTGCTGGGCTCCACGGTGGTCATGCTGTTCCCCAAAAGCGCGTTGACGTTCAATGCGGCCTGGGCCGCTGGGGGCGCGGTTCGCTTGGGTGAGCCGATGGGTTATATAAAATAGATAGCATACTTTCTATATAATACGTGAGCTAGAGTCAAATTTCATCGGTTTTTTGACAAAAAACAGGCATTTTAGCCTCCAATATACCCATATTGGGTATATTTACAAAAATGCTGCCGCAGAAACACCAAATCGCGCACCCAAGGCCTTGGCTTGCCGGGCATTGATGGCACGACGCCCGCTCAGAATGTCACTGACTACGGATTGCCCGCCGATCTCGGTGGCCAGGTCAGCTTGTTTCAATCCGTGGCGCTCTACCAGGAACCGAAGCACATCGTGCGGCGAAGCGTCAGGAATGGCATGGTGTGCGTTTTCGTACTCCTCAACCGATTGGCCGACCACATCAAGCAAGCCCGCCAGCTCGTGGCCTTCGTCATCACCCACCACGTCAAGCAAACCATTCATGAATTTGACGACACGTTTAAATTCCCGTTCATCGGTGATCGTTCCGATCTTCACCGGTAAAGAATTTTGGAAGGCCTTCCATGCCGGGGTGATCGCCGCGGTGTCAATGGCAAATTTGGTCATGATTTTTTGCTCCTGTTGAATTTGCTCCAGCGGTCATATTCGGCATGGGTGAACACCTCGCGGATGTAGAGTTTCTGCCTGTCAAAGTGAAGTGCGCCTACGAGGCGGAAGTTGTTTCCGCCCAAGTCAAACACCACATAAGGCGGCACATAATCCGCAGAATTGAAGGTCTGCCTGACCTCACTGAAGCTGGAAAAGCTGGATGCCTTGACCAGCCGATACCACGCTTCCAATGGCGCTCTGGCCGCCGGGTGCTTTAGCCAGAATGCCGACAGTGCGTGTTTTGAGATGACATGCATGAAAGCATTCTATCGCAAAATGCTATAAACTTTCATTTGCAGAAGCGCAGGCCCGCCAGCCCCTAAACGTCAAAGGGGACATTTGAATCTGGTCAAAAGGGGACATTACGACTTTGCGCTGTCACAACGGCAAAGACGTTCTTTGCAAGATCAATTCCAACAGTTACGATAGCGATGATTTCCCCTTTGGTTACGTTGATGAAAAGAACCCACTTCCCATCGTGTCACTTTGCTACCCTGAAGCGCAAGTGCCACGATGCGCCGTGCGCTCGGGACGGGGAAGTCCCTTTTATTCGTTAGGCATCGCAAATGCAGCACGTCGGTTCAAAGGAGACTCGCCATATGAACGTCTTTGTCAGCGTCGGCTCGACTTCGTCGCCGGGCCAGGAAGAGTTCGTTCGAGCTGTAGAGGAACGGCTTCGCGCCGAGGGTCTGGTGCCGCAAACTGTCGGCCGCAACGTGTTCAGTGCAGACTCGCCGTTCAGCGCAGTAACGAAGCTGATGGAGTCATGCTCAGGTGTGGTCGTCATCGCACTTGAGCGGCTGTACATTGAGACAGGCACGGAGAAGCGAGGTGGGGCATCGCAAGCTCCCATCGGAAGTGTGAAGGTCGCCACGCCATGGAACCAGATTGAAGCAACGATGGGCTATGTTCGCAAGCTCCCTTTGCTGGTGCTGGTTGAAGAAGGCGTTCGCGCGGATGGCCTCCTAGAAAAGGGGCTCGACTGGTATGTTCAAACGGTCACGCTAGATCGCGCGTCATTGACTTCGACAACCTTTAATGGCGTCCTTGCCTCGTGGAAGCAAAAGATGTCGGCCACCCCTCCAAAGGCTGTGAGTCCTGTCGGGCTGCCAAGTGAAATGACCGTGGCTCAGTTGCTTGGGGCTCTCAAGCCCGCCCAGCTTTGGTCGACGTTCGGCGCACTCGCCGCCGCGCTTGCGGGAGCATTCGCGCTAGGTGCAAAGCTCTTTCCATAGGCTTTGGCGCGATGCCTGACCCCTTACAGGGACTTCCAAATAATTCAAGCGCGGCATTTGGTTTGTTGCATTCGGTTTTCTTCCTTGAAAACCGGTATCCCTGCAAGTCAGTGACTTGAAGCTGCGATCAAATGAAGAACAGACTGCACATCCAAAGACGGGCTTGTTGCGCTGCAGTTGCGCGCCTTCGGGGCGCTGGAGTGGGGCGGGCGGTCGTCGAAAATAACTGTGATCGCTTTGAACTCAGAAGCTCTCAACACTTACTTCACGAGGACTAGCGCCAAATTTTCTATTCAGTC
>JANOMD010000507.1:0-7766 GCA_031420135.1 Rhodoferax sp.
AGCGCACACAAGGCGGATAAGCGCGCAAATTTGACTCCCAGTTGTGCTTCTAGATTCATATCGACTTCTGCATTGAACTCTTACATCTCTCGACCAGGTCAGGCGGCAATTTGCAGTTGCGCCAAGTCCAGCAGAGCAAACCGAGCAAAGCGCCCTTGTTTGCGGTTGCCGTCGTCGCTGACGATCAAAATTTTCGACACGCCATCGATGACGGCCGGGCAAACACCCTCTGCACGCTCAAATCCCGCCAGGCCAGGAACCGTGACGCGGCGCGCGGGCGCATTGGCCTCGCCGCTCCAGAACCACAGGCCGAACGCATGGTCCGCGCGTGAAGCCGGGCCGCTGATGATGAGATAGCCGTAGAGCGCCGCCACATAAGACATGCCGCGAATCCCTTGCCCGCCCAAGTCCAGCGTTTGCAGCAAGTTTGATATGTGCGGCGCGGCCCCTGAATCAAAAACCGCTGCGGGATTATCGATGCTGGCAATGATGGCCTGACTGCCCTGCAACGGGCTGCGAAAGCCGATCAACAGGCGCTGCCCGTCCGGCGTGATCTCCAGCGCCTCAATGTTGAGCCCCGCGCCCGACTTCACATCAAGAACCTGCGCTGCGGCGGCCAGCACCGGATGCGCGGCGGCCAGCGCAGGCTTCAACCCGCCCACCACCACCGGGTCAACCACACGGTCTTTCTCAACTCGAAAACGCGCCAGCTTTTCCCGCCCCTTCTGCTCATCGCCGTCGTCATTGCGTGAATGCGAGGTGATGGCGTAAAGCTGGCCCAAGCCGTCAAGGGTCAGTCCTTCCAGGTCGTCCAGCTTCCAGATCGGGTCCTCGCCATGGAACCAGCCCGGGCCCAGTGCTTTGCTGCTGGCATTCCCGCTGGGCTTAAGGGTGAGCAGGCTGAAGGAGTGGTCTTTTTCATCTTCAACCACCAGGAAGCGCCCGTCCGCCAGCTGCTGGATGGCCGAGGGTTCGTAGAGGCCCGTGAGGGGCTGGAAAATAGGTGCGAGGTTGGGTGTCATGTGCATATTCTCGCCAATTTCTTGCTGGACCGCGCCGGGTTTTTTGCCAGGGAACACGAGCGCAATTATTGGCCGCGTCTGCTTGTCTTGGAGCGCCACAGCCACAGCCCGGTCAAGCCCAACGCGGCGTAATTCACCAGCATGAACCACGGTGTGTTCCAGGCCAGGCCATCAAAACCGCGCTCTGTAATGGGGTAAAGCACCGGTGAAGGGTAGTAGTCTGCCGAATGCGTGAACACGTCTATGACGATGTGCGACCACCAACCGAGCAAAGGTATCCACAGTGATCGCCGCAATGCCCCTACGAGGAGTGTCACAGCACCCGCAATGATGGCGCTGTGCGCTACACAGTGCAGATGATGCGACCAGATCTCAATCCTGGACGGCAGTGCGGGCTCTTGACCCGGCAATGCGACGGCATAGGCCCGCAGCGCCTCCAGAGAGCCATCGCCAAACGCCCACCATCCGGCGATTGGCAGCAGTTGAAAGACATCGGGCAGCGTGGCCAGCACCACGGTCGCAATCAAGGTGCGGGTTGGAATGGCCCAGCGGCGGCGCGCCAGTGCCACACCTGCACCGGCCCATAAAGCGTGTGCGAGGATGTCCATGGCTATTTTCCCTTTCAGCTCCGGTCTGGCCGGTTCAGTCTTGCGGGGGTGTCGCGCGCCTCAACCGCAGCGCGTTTGTAATGACCGACACCGAGCTGAGGCTCATCGCCAGCGCTGCGATCATCGGCGACAGCAGCCAGCCGGTGAAAGGATACAGCACGCCTGCCGCCAGCGGCACGCCCAGCGCGTTGTAGACAAAGGCAAAGCCCAGGTTCTGCTTCATGTTGGCAATGGTCGGTTGCGATATTTCGCGCGCCACAGCAATGCCGCGCAGATCCCCCTTGACCAATGTCACCTGGGCGCTGTTCATCGCCACGTCGGCGCCTGTGCCCTCCAGCGCCAGACCCCGCTCGCGCGCGGCTGCCACGATGGCGTGCGCCAATGGGTGCTCGCTGCCCTGGTCCAGGCTGGCGGTCATCCGCACTCAGACTGCATTTTGGAAGTCATAGAGTTCTCCATAAGTTGAGGTGAATCGCCCATCATCCCCGGTGAAGCACGGCCAGTCTGTGCGCCAGCGCACGCTGGCCGCCGAAGGGTTTCAGGTTTCTGGGCGAAGTATTTCAAGCAGGGCCAGCTGCTCACGCATGCGGCCTGCCAGAAAGCCGATGACTGCGGCAATCACCGTGCTTGCGCCAATCCACATGGCGGCATAGGGGCACGGCAGCCACTCAGTCATTTCGGAGCCGCCTTTTCTGCCCCTGTGACGACAAACGCGCCTTGCTGCTGCTCCGCCGTGAACAGGATCTTGTCGCCTGGGGTCAACTGGGCCAGTTTGTCGAGCAAGGCAGCATCTTTTACCTGGAACACCATCGTCATGCCGGGCATGTCGAGGTTTTTGATGGGGCCGTGCTTCAGGGTAATCTTCTTGGCTTCTTTGTCTACCTTTCGCACTTCGGCCTCAGTCGCGTCTTTATGGTCCATTTTCTTATCAGCCATGGCACCCGTGGCCGACGCTGCCTGCGCACTCGGCGTGGCAGTCTGTGCCCATGCGCTGACGCAAAAGCCGACGGAAAGAATGGTTGCGGAAACGAGAGAGGTGGTGAAAAATTTCACGGTGATATTCCTTTCAAGAATAGGATTGATAAACGCGGCTGCTGCCGTTTTCGAGGACAAGCAGCACCTTGTAGGGATCTTTTTTTGCATCCATTTCCATTCCGGGAGAACCTATGGGCATTCCGGGTACGCTCAAACCCAGGGCGCGCGGGCGCTCTTTGAGCAGGCGTTTGATGTCTTTTGCCGGTACGTGCCCTTCGATGACGTAGTCTTCAACAACAGCGGTATGGCAAGAGCCCAGGCTGGCGGGCATGTTCATGTCTTTCCGAATGGGCGCTGTATCGGGCACATCAACAGCCAGCACTTTGAACCCGTTGGCCTGCAAGTGGGCAATCCAGGCTTTGCAGCAACCGCAATTCGGTGTTTTCCAGACCGACACGAGATTTCGCTCGCTGTGCGCCAGCGCAACGCCTTGCCAAAAAGACCAAGCTGCACCGAGCGCTCCACCTAGGTAGGTTCTACGTAGCATGAGAGGATCAGTGTTTATGGCTTGAGTGACCATCATTTTTACCTGCTGCGGCCACTTTGATCTTGCCGACCATTCCCGCCTGATAGTGACCGGCAATGAGACAGGCGAAATCAAAATCGCCAGGTTTGTTGAACGTCCAAACGATCTCGCCTGTTTTGCCAGGGGCAACGTGCGCCATGTACGGCTCTTCGTGCTCCATCTTGGGGAACTTGACCATCAACGCCGCATGCTCATCCAGTTCTTTTTTGGTGCCAATCACCAGTTCATGCATTTGAGTGCCCGTGTTCTTCAACACAATTTTGATGGTGTCACCCTGCTTCACCTCAATTTTGTCGGGCGTGAACCGCATGGTGTCTGACATGCTCAGGTTGATGGTCTGCTTGACCGCTTTGGCGTCGCCCGCAATGCCCCATTCCTTTTGTTCTTTTTTGACCATCGCTGGTTTCTTGGCATGGTCATCGCCGTGGCCTAGGGAAGCAGTTCCGCTGCCAGCAAGAACAATCGCAACAAGCGTCGAGATAAGTTTTTTCATAAGTAGCCTTTCAGTTGAAAATTAAGGGAGCACAAGAAAAAGTGAATTTGAAAACCAATAACTTATGGACTGGGAAGCCTTCCGACCACTACATAGGCGCTTCCCCACAGCGCCGTTCGAACCAGCCGCAGCTGCGCGCCGCGCTCAGACAAAAGTCGCCAAGGGCGATCCATGTTGGTGTAGGTGGTGAGGTAGCGGCGGGCGCGGTAAAGGTTGAATACATTCATGGGCCAACCCCAAAGCCAGGGTAAGGTTTGCATGCCCACCAGGGCAATACGGGCACCTGGCTTAGCAACGGTCATCAAACGCTCAACAGATGCCGCAGACTGCAGCACGTCGTGCGCGTAGCACATCAGAACCGCATCGGCTTTCTGGTCAAGCTCAACTTCAAGACCAAGGTCTGCCATGGCTGTTTGCACTACCAAGACATGTCCACAGTCTGGCCGTGTGGCTAGGCGGCTGCGCGCCTGCGCCGCCATTTCGGGCGAGAGTTCTACACCCACCACCTGCCCTGATGGACCTACCTGGACCGCCAACAATGGCAAGGTGGGGCCAGTGCCGCAGGCGATGTCAAAAACCGTTTCGCCAGCCTTCAACTCAAGCGCCTGAACGGTGCTCAATCTCAGCGCCTCAATTCGGGTGCAGGTGGCGTCGTAGTTTTCGGCCATCATCCGGTAGTTGTCCAACGCGCGAGGAGCGCTGGGTTGCGTCGCCAGGTTGTCAAGAATAGCAAGGGTCATTTCATGCCTTTCGCCATCAATGCTTCATGTTGCCCATGGGCTTGCGCACCTTGAGCTCGACGGGCTTGGTCATCACGTCGCCCGTCTCGGGGTTGTGCAGACCGGTGACCAGGCCGTTGTTGGCGATTTCGGCCTTGAACCGCGCTGGCTCGGGCAAAGTTCCTGTCCACTCAAAAGCCTGGGTTCCGGGCTGCTGTTTGAACCACCCTGCGTCTTTGTAGTCGCCTGCTTTCTGCTCTTTGCGCACCTTGACGGTGGTGAACATGCCGCCCATCTCGACCGGGCCGTAGGGGCCGGTGCCGGTCATCATCGGCAGGGTTTGATCGGGAATCGGCATTTGCATCTCACCCATGTCGGCCATGCCGCGCTCGCCCATTACCATGTAGTCGGGCACCAACTTCTGGATTTTTTTGATCAGGCCACGATGGTCCACGCCAATCATGTTGGGCACGCTGTGGCCCATCGGGTTCATGGTGTGGTGGCTTTTGTGGCAGTGGAAGGCCCAGTCGCCTTCTTCATCCGCCAAAAACTCAATCTGGCGCATTTGGCCGACGGCGATGTCGGTGGTCACCTCGTACCACCGCGAGGACTTGGGTGTTGGCCCGCCATCCGTGCCGGTTACCAGAAACTCGTGCCCGTGCAGGTGGATCGGGTGATTCGTCATCGTCAGGTTACCCATGCGGATGCGCACTTTGTCATTCAACCGCACGTTGAGCGAATCAATGCCGGGGAAAGCGCGGCTGTTCCAGGTCCAGAGGTTCTGGTCCAGCATGGTGTTGGGCTTGGGTGTGGTGCTGCCGGGGTCGATGTCATAGGCGTTCAGCAGAAAGCAGAAGTCGCGGTTGACCTCGTCAATCAGCGGGTGCGTTGTTTTCGGGTGAGTCACCCAAAACCCCATCATGCCCATGGCCATCTGCACCATTTCGTCGGCATGCGGGTGGTACATGAAGGTGCCGGGGCGGCGCGCGATGAATTCGTAGACAAAGGTTTTGCCCACAGGTATCTGCTTTTGATTCAAGCCGCCCACACCGTCCATGCCGTTGGGCAAGCGCTGGCCGTGCCAGTGAATGGTGGTGTGTTCGGGCAGCTTGTTGGTGACGAAAAGCCGCACGCGGTCGCCCTCAACCACTTCAATCGTCGGGCCAGGGCTTTGGCCGTTGTAACCCCACAGCGTGGCCTTCATGCCAGGAGCAATTTCGCGGATGACCGGCTCAGCCACCAGGTGAAATTCTTTCACGCTGTTGTTCATGCGCCAAGGCAGTGTCCAGCCATTGAGTGTGACTACCGGGTTGTACGGTCTGCCAGACTGCGGAATCAGCGGTGGCGCGGTATCGGGCTTCGTCATCGTGACCGGTTCGGGCAGGGCTGCCATCGCCACCTTGCTGACGCTGGCCACTGCGACCGCAGTCAATGCAGCTTTACTCAAAACGTTATCAAAAAAGTTTCTTCTGTCCATTGTTTTTCCTTGTTGTTTCAATGCGCGGCGGCGGCTGCGCCACCCATACCACCAGCGCTGGCTCGCATGGCCGCCAGGCCACCCGCCGAGGTGCCCGTCAAGGTGGTTTGTAAATCCGCCTCGGCCAGCCAGAAGTCGCGCTGGGCTTCAATGGCGCTGTTGATGCTCATGACTTGAGAGCGCGTATCAGCCAGCACATCCCACACGCTGGCGAGCATGCCGTTGTAGCGCAGCACCAGCTCGTCGTTGATGAACTTGCGCAGCGGCACGATCTCATCGCGGTAATGGGTGGCGAGGTCGTAAGCGGTGCGGTAGCCGTGGTAGGCCTCGCGGGCTTCGGAGCGCGCCTTCACAGCCACTTCACGCACGCGGGCAGCCGATTGCAGGTACATCGCCTTGGAGCGCGCGTTTCTCGCGCCACCCCAGTCGAAAATTGGTAGCGGCAGTTCTACCTCAAAGCCACGGCGAGTTTCCTGGCTCAGCTCATGGTTGTTAAACGTCGTGCTGTTGGTCAGGCTCAAGCCCAAACCATCGAAAAATCCCATCACCGTTTTGAAACCCATTTGATCAGCAACGTACGTTGATTCTGAAACGGCAGACCGAATGTCCAGGCGCGACCGTAAAGCCTGCGCTTCCACATCTTTCATTTCTGTGACGGTTTTGGGCAAATCAGGCAGGCGCTCGGCCAGTGTGAAATTGATTTGCTGGCCCCACAGGCCCATCAGGCGAATCAGCTTTTCGCGCTCGCTGAAGTTGGTTTGCTCGGCCCTGGCAAGTTGTGCGGTGGCATCGGCTAAAAAGACCTGCTCGCGCGCCTGCTGCAAGCGGCTCCAATTGCCCACGCGGGCCATGCGCCGAGCCAGTTCAGCACTGGCATCTGCCGCGTCTTTGACATCGCGCATGTAGATCGCAGTTTGCTGCGCGGCGACAGCGGTGATCCAGGCTTTGCGGGTGTCTGATGCGAGCCTCACCACGTCCTGCGCCGCCATCAGTTTGGCCAACTCGTGTTGCTGGCCTTGCCACTTTGCTTTCCAGGGCAGGGTCAACAAGCCAATGACATCAAAGCGCAGCATGCGTTCAATCTCCAGGGTGTCGCCCGCAGTGAACCGGCCAATCGAGAAGTGCGGGTTGGGCAGGCGTCCCATTTGCACACGATCGGCATCACTGACGCCCAATGTGGCCATGGAGGCCTGCAAACTGGGGTTGTTGAGCAAGGCAATGCGCACGGCGGATTCGGCGGTGATGGGGCCTTTGAGCAGCTCGGCAACCGCTGCGTGAACGGCTTGCGGGTCCTGCGTAAGGGTGACGGCCACACCACCCGTTTTGCCTTGGGTCAGTTGTTGAACGTCTGCGGTGTCACCGTCGGGTGACAGCGTCGCGCAGCCTGAAACTGCCACGACGAGCGCCGCAGCACCCATCAGTTTGAAAATGGATCGCATCTCGGCACCTAGTGTTTATGAGGGGTTGGCGCTGCGGGTGCTGCGGTAGACGCGGGTACTGCTGACGCTGGAGATGGGGCCGCGGTGGCTGGCGCAGCCTCTGACTGGGTGGCAGCCTTGCCGACGGGCTTATCTTTGAGTTGGCTCTCTTCCCATTTGAGAATGTCCACGTGCCCGCGCTTGAACTGGCCGACTTCGGCGTTTGCTTTTTTCCAGTCCACCGATTTGGTTTCAACACCTGTCGGCGACTGATTGAACACGGATTGGTAGATGACGGGCGGCACCGAAACGCCAGCGTCGGTGACCGTGGCCTGTGCCATTGCGCTTGCGGGCGCAAACGCCATAGAACTGAGGATGGCCGTAGCCATCAGTTGAAATTGATTCACGAAATACTCCTGATCGCAGCAAAAGTGGCTGGATGCCACAAAAACTCACTTGCAATTCGCC
>JANOMD010000508.1:0-8550 GCA_031420135.1 Rhodoferax sp.
GCCAGCACGATCAGCACCAGGGATGGCGGCACCAATTGTGTGATGGTACCGGCAGCGGCCAACACGCCCGTGGCATAACGCATGTTGTAGTTCCAGCGCATCATGACCGGCAGCGAGATCATCGCCATGGCGATCACCTGCCCGGCCACCGTGCCAGTGATGGCACCCAGGATGAAACCGACGATGATCACCGAATAGCCCAAACCGCCGCGCACCGGGCCAAATAGCTGGCCCATCGAATCGAGCATGTCCTCTGCCAGGCCACATTTTTCAAGAATGGTGCCCATCAAGGTGAAGAACGGAATGGCGAGCAGCAACTCGTTGGACAGAATGCCGAAAACGTTCAGCGGCAGGGCCGTCATGAAGGCCTCGGGGAACCAGCCCATGTAGATGGCGAAGTAACCACTGCCCAAACCCAACACACCGAGTGAAAACGCGACCGGAAACCCGATCAGCATGATGATGATGAGCCCCGCAAACATCATTGGGGCGAAATCCTGCATTGTCATTGGAGCGGTCTCTCGTAGTGGAAATCACCTTCGTACTGGTGGGTGAGCCATGCCACGCGCTTGATGGCTTCCGACACGCCTTGAAGCAGGAGCAGCGCGAAGCCGAGCGGCAACATCATCATGGCCGGCCAGCGGATCAAGCCCCCGGCGTTGCTGGACATCTCGCCGGTTCTGAGCATCTGGACAAACAGCGGCCAGCAGTAGTAAACCAGCACTGACATCACTGGCAGCACAAACAGCAGCATGCCAGCCAGGTCAATCTTGGCTTGTGTGCGGCCTGAATACATGCCGTAAAGCACATCAACCCGGACATGCTCGTTCACGCGCATGACCTGCGCTGCACCCAGCATCACACAGGCGGCAAACAAGTACCACTGAATCTCGGTGAAGGCGTTGGAACTGTAGTTGAATACATAGCGCACGACCGCATTCGCCGCACTGATGAGGCAACTGGCCAGCACCGCCCATTTAGCAAACACTGCAAAACGGTCAGTCAGCCAGTCAATGCCGTGCGACAAAGCCAATAAAGCTTTCATGGAGGACTCCCGTGGGACTGCGATGCGGTCTGCTTTGACAGATTGCGAAGATTGCGTGACTTTGACATGCAAGTGAGGTTAACCGCTCTGCCCGGCTAAACCACTTGATATTCGCCCAATAAACTAAGGGATAACCCGAAATTTTTCACATTGAGAAAAAAGTGAAGTGCGAACAGGTGGGCTCTATATTCCTGCGGCCTTCGGGATGTGCCCATCGGTGACGCCGTCGGCGGCAACGGCATTTTTTCAATTTGATCGGTCCGGGTGCACCGTTGCAATGTCGAAGCGTCGCCCCCGATCTGCGGAGGATCTGTTGGCAGCAGGATAAAATACCCAAATTAGGTATATTAGCCGCCATAAACCGTCAATTTTATCAAAAAATCTATGAAATGCGCTTCTATCTCTAGTATTATATAGATAGTTTGCTATTTTTTATGTAGCATACTTCAATCCAGCAGACGCAGGCAAGATTTGGGCGGAGACCCGCTTGCGAACCCGCTCCCGAACCAGTTCTAAGCAACCACCTTCAACGCCGGCCGCGTTTGCTCTGCAGCTGCTGGAAAGCGCTTGGCAATGGCCGTCTGAATGCCAGCCGCATCCAGGCCTTGCAGCGCCATCAATTTGACCGGGTCGCCGTGCTCGATGAAGCAGTCTGGCAGCCCCAATTGCAGCAGCGGCTTCAAGATGCCAGCGGCGGCCAGCGCCTCGGCCACAGCACTGCCAGCGCCACCCATGATGGCACCGTCTTCCACTGTCACCAGCGCCTCGTGTTCTGCCGCGACTTTCAGCAGCAGCTCAATGTCCAGCGGTTTGGCCCAACGCATGTTGACCACGGTGGCGTTCAGCTTCTCGGCAACCGCCAGGGCGGGGTAAAGCAGGGTGCCGAACGCGAGAATCGCAATGCGTTTGCCGGCCCGCCTGACGTCGCCCTTTGCAAACGGCAGCGCCTCCAGCCCGGTGTCCTGGGCAGAGCCAACACCGGCCCCGCGTGGGTAACGCACGGCGACCGGGTGGTTTTGCGCATAGGCGCTGGACAGCAAACCACGGCATTCAGCCTCGTCTGCCGGGCAGGCGAGGCTCATGTTGGGAATGCAGCGCAGAAAGGCGATGTCGTATGCGCCCGCGTGGGTGGCACCATCGGCGCCGACCAGGCCCGCACGGTCCAGCGCAAACACCACGGGCAGGTTCTGGATGGCGACATCGTGAATCAGCTGGTCATAGGCGCGCTGCAAGAACGTCGAGTAGATCGCCACCACCGGTTTGAGGCCCTCGCAGGCCAGCCCGGCCGCGAACGTGACAGCGTGCTGCTCGGCAATGCCGACGTCAAAGTAACGGTCCGGGAAGCGCTGCTCAAACTCGACCATGCCGGAGCCTTCGCGCATGGCGGGCGTGATGGCGACCAGCCGCTTGTCTGCCGCCGCCATGTCGCACAGCCATTGGCCAAACACCTGGGTGAAGGTGGCCTTGGGCGGCACGACCGGCTTGAGCATGCCCAGCGCCGGGTCAAACTTGCCGGGCGCGTGGTAGCCCACCGGGTCCAGTTCGGCACGCTTGTAGCCCTGGCCCTTTTTGGTGACGACATGCAGAAACTGGCGGCCTTCCAAATGTTTGAGGTTTTCCAGCGTGGGAATCAGTGAATCCAGGTCATGCCCATCAATCGGGCCAATGTAGTTGAAGCCAAATTTTTCGAACAGCGTGGCGGGCACCACCATGCCCTTGGCGTGTTCTTCCAGCCGCTTTGCCAGCTCAAACAGCGGTGGCGCGCCTTTAAGCACGTTTTTGCCGACGTTTTTGGCAGCCGCGTAAAACTGGCCGCTCATCAATTGCGCCAGGTAGCGGTTCAGCGCGCCAACCGGCGGGCTGATGCTCATGTCGTTGTCGTTCAGGATGACCAGCAGGTTGCAGTCGGCCACGCCGCCGTTGTTCAGCGCCTCAAATGCCATGCCGGCGGTCATGGCCCCATCGCCAATGACGGCCACTGCGTGGCGATTTTCGCCCTTGATCCTGGACGCCAGCGCCATGCCCAGCGCCGCTGAAATCGAGGTGCTGGAATGTGCCGTGCCAAAGGCATCAAACTCGCTCTCGCTTCGCTGCGGGAACCCGCTCAAACCGCCCAACTGCTTGAGCGAGGCCATGCGGTCGCGCCGCCCGGTCAAAATCTTGTGCGGGTAAGTCTGGTGGCCCACATCCCAGACCAGGCGATCGTGCGGTGTGTTGAACACGTAATGCAGCGCCACGGTGAGCTCCACCGTACCCAGGTTCGAGCTCAAGTGCCCGCCGGTTTGGGACACCGATTCCAGCAGATAGGCACGCAACTCGGTCGCCAGTTGCCCCAGTTGAACCCGGCTCAGGCGACGCAAGTCGACCGGGTCGTTGATGGTTTGCAGCAGGGGATAGGAATTTGTGGCCATTGGTCTTATTTGAATTCGCTCTGCGTTGCACAGCGACTTACAACAATTTGATCAGGGTAAACGATCATTTTCACTTAAATGTCAAATGTGTGCAGATGCACTTTCAGCCACAGCGCTCAGGACTTGCGGTTCACCACCATGTCGGCCAGCGCGCGCAGCGCCCCGGTTTGGGGCAGGCCCGAGCGGGCCAGCGCCGCCAGCGCCTGGGTCAGCAACTCCTGCGCAAAGGCGTTGGAGCGCTGCAACCCGAGCAAGGTCACAAAGGTGGGTTTGTCCTGAATTGCGTCCTTGCCGGCGGTTTTGCCCAGCGTGGCCGAATCTGTCGTCACGTCCAGAATATCGTCTACGACCTGAAACGCCAGACCCAACGCCGCGCCGTAGGCCTCCAGTGCCTTCACCTGCGCAGCATCGGGTGCGCCACAGGCTGCGCCCATCAAAACGCTCCCTTGCAATAGCGCGCCGGTCTTGAGCCGGTGCATTTCGGTCAACTGGTGCTCGGAGAGCTTTTGGCCCACGCTGGCCAGATCAATCGCCTGCCCGCCCGCCATGCCCGCGCTGCCTGCGGCCTGGGCCAGCAAACGGCACAGCCGGGCCTGCAATTCAGCGGGAACCGTAGCGTCGTCGGGCGTCAGCAGTTCAAACGCCAGCGCCTGCAGCGCGTCACCCGCCAACAGCGCCTGCGCTTCGCCAAATTTCACGTGCACCGTCGGTTTGCCCCGACGCAGAATGTCGTTGTCCATGCATGGCATATCGTCGTGAACCAGCGAATAGGCATGGATCAGTTCGGTGGCGCATGCCGCGCGCAGCGCGGCGTCGGCATGGCCGTTCAGGGCTTCGCAACTGGCCAGCACCAACAACGGGCGCAGACGCTTGCCGCCATCCAGCACGGCATAGCGCATGGCCTCCACCAATGCAGCAGGCGCGCCGTGGTCCAGTCCCGCCGGTGCATCGACGGTGACCCAGCGTTCCAGCGCGCGCTCGACCCGGCTCAGTTGGTGCTGACTCCAGTCGCTCAGGTTGAAAATCGGGGCAACCGGCGACGGCGCGCTGGTTTGCAGATCCATGCTCACTCGGGCGTCCACGGCTTGAGCACCCCGCCGTCCAGCACCTTGATCTGTTCTTCGACCGCCGTGAGTTTTTCGCGGCAATATTTCAGCAGTTCAGCACCGCGCTGGTAGCCCACCAGCAGTTGCTCAAGTGCCATATCGCCCGATTCGAGCTTGGCGACCAGCTGCTCGAGCTCGGCTTGCGCGGCTTCATAACTGGCAGGCAGGTTGCTCGTGGATTTGGCGGGGTTTTTAACCATTCGGTGGGTGGGCGGGTTGGGCACCGCGTCGGGCAGTGCGAAACCCGGATTTTACGGGCATGTGCCAGGCCAAGGCACCTCAACCAGATTTAACGTATCAGTCCCCGCCACGGTTGCAGCATGTTGCTGGCGCCACCCGAAGCGCCAGTGGCGCCGACCGCGCCAGCCATCAAGCCAGCCTTCAATTGCTCGCCATGTACTCGCGCATCTGCTTGAATTCAGGTCGTGCATCTGATGTACCCACCAGTTGCGCGACACGGCTGTAATACATTCTGGCCTTATCGCGGTTGTTGCTTTGAGAAGCTGCAAGCCCAGCACCATACAGGCTGCGCAGCCGGTTTGGGTCACTCACCTGGGAGCGTTCGTACTGCGCCAGTGCCTCGGCGGGGTTGCCGCTTTGCAGCAGCATTTCGGCCAGAAGCTCACGCGCCGGAATCAGGCGTCCCGGCGACACCGCATGTTTGCCGCTGGTGTCTTCCAGGTCGGCCGCAGCGCGCATCTGGGCCAGAGCTGCGTCGCGATTGCCTTTGGCGTAGGTGATCCAGGCCAGCGCCGCCTGGTGCTGCACCCGTACTTCAGTGGCCCAATAGTCATTTTTGGCCGTCGAGAGTTCGCCTGCCGTATCGCCAAGCCACTTCGCACTTTGCTCGGCACCCGCCAGGTCGCCGCTTCGGGCGCTGCCCAGGGCCTTGGCGAACCAGACCACGGCATCGGCAAACGTGAAACGGCTGTTGCGCGGCTCCAGCGCAGCGGCTTCTTTCCACATGCCGCGCTCCACTGCGTAACGCGCCGGCATTGCCGCCAGGGCGTAACCAATGGGCATGAGGGCGGGGTTGAGGTCGGTCACCGACTTGCCTTCAATGATGTTGCTGACCACATCCGAGTCGCGTGCCAGTTGCAAATTGGCATACGCCATGTAGTCCAGCGCGTGCAGCCAGTCACTCGGAGATTTGTCGACTTTGGCGGCGTTGGCAGAGCGGCGGTTAGCCGTCACTGAGTCCTGCCAGGCGCCCACCCGCGTGAAGATATGCGAGGGCATGTGCAGCGCGTGCGGCGCCGAAGCCGCGATTTCTGAATAGCGCCGCGCCGCTACCAATCCCTTGGCCGCGATGGGTGGGTAGTCGTAGCTGTGAATCAGGTAGTGCGCCACGCCCGGGTGATCGGGGTGTTTCAGCATGAGCGGTTCAAGAATGGCGGCGGCCTTGAGAGTTGCCGCAAAGGTAAGTTCGGTCGGCGCCTGTGTGGCCGTCAAGTAAATGGCCGAGAAGATTTGGGCTTCATCGTCCTCAGGAAACCGCTTTGCCAATTGCTCAAACGCGTTGGACAGCGTTTTCATGCGCGCGCCATGCGGGCGGCTGGCAAAGTCCTGCCAATACTGGGCCACGGCGTCAAGGTACATGCGCTCGCGCTCGGTTTTGGCACTCGTTGCGCGGCCCCGGTCAATCGCCTCTTGCGCCTTTCTTGCGCTTTCAGCCGTGGCACCACCTGCAAAGGTGTTGTTGATCAAAATGGCCGCAATGCCCCAGTTGGCGACAGCGCAATCCGGGTCCAGCGCAAGCACCTCCCGAAAGGCCTTTTCGCCTTCGCTGAACCAGAACGAATGCAGCAGCGCCACAGCGCGGGTGAATCGGGCTTGAACGGCGGGTGCGCACGATGTCGGGAACGACACCACACCGAGCTGTTCGGGTGATTTACCGTCCTCATGGGTCCAGGCAGTGCTTGCTGCGGCAAGCGACATTGACAGGATAGCGGCGCGGCTGGTGGGTAACAGTTTCATGATTTTCTCCCTGGGTTTGACTTGTTTCAGTTTGTGACCATTGGCAATATTGGCAATGGAACTTTGTGTCAACCGTGCCTTGCGGCCAGCCAACTTAACCAGCTTAGCAACGGAGGGCTGAAATTTCAAGCCGGGCCTGCCAGGAGGGAAGCGGCAGGTACAATCCCGCTTCCCTTCCCGGCCTGCCGGATCCCGTCTCTCACCTGCCCCTTCATAGGGGGAGTCTCTAGGTCATGACTGTCATGTCTGATTTAAGTCTTCAACTCCAGCAGCCCTCTACCGAACTTCCCTCCACCCAACTCCCGGTTAACAGCTACTTCGACGAAGCGCTTTACCAGCGTGAGATGGAGGTGTTGTTCAAAAACGGGCCGCGCTATGTGGGCCACCGGCTCACCGTGCCGAATGTGGGCGACTACTACACCCTGCCGCAGGAATCAGGCGGGCGCGCACTGGTGCGCACTCAAAAAGGGGTCGAGCTGATCTCCAACGTCTGCCGCCATCGCCAGGCGCTGATATTGCAAGGCCGGGGCAGCCTGCCCGCGCAGGCCGGTGGCAACATCATCTGCCCGCTGCACCGCTGGACCTATTCGGCATCGGGGCCACAGGCCGCAGGCACACTGTTGGGCGCACCCCATTTCGACAAAGACCCGTGTCTGAATCTGCACAACTACCCCTTGAGCGAATGGAACGGTTTGCTGTTCGAGCGCAACGCAGACGGCAGCGGCCGAGACATCAAGGCCGACCTGGCTGGCCTTGGGCCCCGCGCCGCGCTGGACTTCAACGGCTACGCGTTTGACCGGGTCGAAATGCACCTGTGCAATTACAACTGGAAGACTTTTATCGAGGTCTACCTGGAGGACTACCACGTCGGCCCGTTCCACCCTGGGCTTGGCCAATTCGTGGCGTGCGAAGAGTTGCAATGGCAGTTCACGCCGCACTATTCGGTGCAAACCGTGGGGGTGGCCAACCGTCTTGGAAAATCCGACGCCAAGGGCGACGGCAAGGGTGGCTCACCGGCCTATGAGCGCTGGCAAAACGCGCTGCTGAAATACCGCGACGGCGTGCCGCCGCAGCACGGGGCGATCTGGCTCACCTACTACCCGCACGTCATGGTCGAGTGGTACCCGCACGTGCTAACGGTCTCGACCCTGCACCCGCTTGGGCCGCAGAAAACCATGAACATGGTGGAGTTCTACTACCCCGAAGACATTGCAGCGTTTGAGCGCGAATTCGTCGCAGCCCAGCAGGCCGCCTATATGGAAACCTGCGTGGAAGACGACGAAATCGCCCTGCGCATGGACGCCGGCCGCAAGGCACTGATAGAGCGCGGCGACAACGAGTTTGGCCCCTACCAGAGCCCGATGGAAGACGGCATGCAGAAATTTCACGAGTGGTATCGGGGGGAGATGGGGGCGATTTCAGGCTGATTGGCGCCAGCCTTTGAATGACTCTCAACCTACCCATTTTGGACATATTAGCCCTCAAAATACCCTCAAAATCGAAAAATATCAATCAAATAAGCCTCTAGCTCCCATATCTTATACATAGTTTGCTACATATATTATATCAATCTACGGGTGAATGGGCGCCGCTTTTGCGTCTATCCTTCAAAGTTCACCGCATCTCTACCCATTCTCACCTTCCGAGGAGCTTTATATGAAATCCAAGTTTGCGATCACCCTGGCCCTTACGGGGCTTGCCTTGGGTGCAAGCGCCCAAACCAAATGGGATCTGCCCGCCGCCTACGCCGCCACCAACTTCCACAGTGAAAATCTGGTTCAATTTGCCAACGATGTAGACAAGGCCACGGCCGGCAAGCTCAAGATCACGGTGCATCCCAATGCCTCACTTTTCAAGGCCAATGAGATCAAACGCGCCGTTCAAGGCGGCCAGGCCCAGCTGGGCGAAATATTGCTGGCCAACCATGAAAATGAAAACCCGGTGTTTGGCACCGATGGCATTCCGTTCCTGGCCACGTCGTATGCTGATTCGCGCCGCCTGTATGACGCGC